>NZ_LAVM01000002.1:0-135177 GCF_001083815.1 Nocardiopsis sp. SBT366
GGGCGGGCCGGGTCGGAGGGGCCGACACCCGCGATCCGGTCGTGAGCCGGGTCGTCTTGCCTGGGCCGTGCTCAGCGGGCACGGCCCAGGGAACAGCCTTGCCCCAAGTGGGGCCGGATGTCCAGTGCGGGGCGGCGTGTCGCGGGCCGCCCCGGCACGGATCAGAGCAGCGGGATCTGGCCTCCGGGAGCGGCGCGGACCCGGCGCAGGTGGCTCCATCGGGGCAGGTCGTCGAGGTAGGACCAGCTCATGCGGTGCTGCGGAGTGGGTCCGTGCTCGGCGAGGTTCGCGCGGTGCACGGGCGAGGGGTAGCCCGCCGCCCTTTCGAAGCCGTAGCCGGGGTGTTCCTCGGCGAGCTCGGCCATGAGGGCGTCGCGCCGCACCTTGGCCAGGATGGCGGCGGCGGCCACGCTCACGCAGGTGAGGTCGCCCTTGACCTGGGTGCGCACGCGCCAGGGTCGACCGATGAAGTCGTGGCGGCCGTCCAGGATCACCGCGTCGGGGCGGGGTTCCAGTGCCTCCAGGGCGCGGCGGGCGGCCCGGTGCAGGGCCTCGGTCATGCCGACCTCGTCGATCTCGGTCGCCTCGGACCACCCGAAGGCGTGGTCGGCGACCCAGGGTTCGATCTGGGCGGCGAGCTCACGGCGCCGCTTCGGGGTCAGGCGTTTGGAGTCGGTGAGTCCGGCCGGGGGCTGGCCCTCTCCGGGGACAGCGGCGCAGACCAGGAGGGGCCCGGCCCAGGCACCTCGGCCCACCTCGTCGACACCGGCCACGACTCGCGCACCCGAGGCTCGGAGTTCGTCCTCGACCTCGAAGGTGGGAGCGGGGATCGGTTCGCTCTGGGGGGAGGAGCTGTTCTTCTGGGGAGTCGTCGTCGGCACGCCACAACCCTAGAGCGGGTGGGTGACCTTCCGGGCCGGTTCGGCCGAGGAACGGAACGGGCGCGGGGAGATCCACCAGGGCGGGCGGCGGTGGTGGGCGCGGGAGAACGTCAGGAAGGCGGGCCGTCCGACGAGCGCCGGGAGCGCGCTGCCGAGGGCGAACCCGGTCTTCTGGGGGGCGGGGCCAGCCCAAGAGCGGCGGCCCGCCCAAGGGGGTTCGGGGTCGACGGCGTGGTTCATCCGCGAACGCGGCCCGGGAACACGGCGACGGGCAGGCCGCTCAGGAGCGGGGCCAGGGCTCCCAGCGGCAGGGGACCGCCAATCCCGTGGGTTTTGTGCGACTCACCGAGAGTGACAAGCAGTCATGGGCCGTGACTTTCGGTAGTTTCCGCTTGTTGGAACCGCCGTGCCGGGCCGCCCGGGAGGAATGGATATGCAGCAGACCAGGCCGAGAACACGGCCCGAACCCCCACCGCGCCTCCCTGCCCGCCCAGCTCCGAAGCGCCGGACCGCACCACCGTTCCTGCGCGGCCGCCTCTACGACGTCATCGCGGCCGGCACCCGCGTGGGTGTGGGCTGGGTGTTCGCGGAGTACGGCCTGGCCCTGCGCGGTGGGGAGGACGTGGTCGCCGAACGCCTCTCCGGAGCCGGGACACCCGCCGCCTCGTTGGTCGCTCCCGTACTCCCCGCGGTGCTCGTCGCCCTCGCGGTGGCCTTCGCCGTGGGTCTGCTCACATGGCTGACCGGCCCGCTCCTGGCCCTGGCCGCCGTCGCCGGGACTTTCGCGGCGACGGCCGCTGACCCCTCCCCGTTCGGCTCCTGGGGAGCGACGGCGCTGGTCACGGCGGTGTGCGTACTCATGGCGGTCGGCGGTGGACGGTGGTCGTGGGACCACCTGGTCCTCTCACCCCGCTCCCGGGTCTCCCACCAGGTCCGACGCCGAACCCCGTCCATCGCGCGCGGGAAAGCCTCCGCCTTTTCGCCCCGTCGCCCCGAACACGCGCCGCCACTGCTCTATCCTGTGGAACAGGCCGCACCGCGTAGGCCGAATCGACTGTGACGCGGCCCGTTCGAGCCCCTCGGCCGCCCATCGGGCCCGCGTCGCCGTGACCCGGATTCGATGGAAGGATCGCCATGTCCGCCTCAGCTTCGGGCCCGAACCCTGATGGGTCCGTGGCCAAGCTGATCGAGATCGCCGAGAAGCCGACGCTGGGCCAGCGACTGATCAGCTGGGCCTCCCGTCCGCCCGGTCGCCTCTACATCCCCGCGTGCGCGGTGGTCGGACTCGTCCTGCTCTTCGAGGACAGCATGCCCGCCGGGCACCTGCCCACCTTCGTCGTCGGACTCGGCGGCGGCCTCCTCCTGGCCGGTATGGGCGCGCTCCGTCTGGGGATCGCGCTCGCGGTCGCCCGACCGATGATCCGCCACTACTGGCTGCGCTGGATCTCCGCCCCGCTCATCGCGTTCGTGGCGCTGAGCCTGGCCGTCGCCGACGTCCCGCTCCAGACTCGTGTGCAGGCCTCCTCCGAACAGCTCCTCGAACTGCGCGACGAGGTGGCCGACCCCACGACCATCCCCCGCAACGGGGAGTGGACCGGCCTGTACGCGCTGCGGAGCGTGTCGGTGACCGGCGACGTCACCCACTACGAGGTGGAGAAGGCCGGGCTCCTCAACCCCGCAGGACTGGCTCACAGCACCGAGGAGATCCCGGTGGGGGTCTTCGTCCCCGGCCAGGGCTCACGGATCTACGAGCACGTCTCCGGTGACTGGTACGTCTGGGTGGACCACTAGGGGGCTGGCCGTCCGCCGGAGCGGACGGCCCCCCGACCACCTCTTTACTCGGCGCTGTCCCGCTCCAACCTGACTCTCACCCTCGACGTGTAGACATGGGTTCGTCCCCCGGGAGACACCCTCACGGTTCTCCCCCACGGCAGTCTCGCTATCCGAGAAGAGGACCCATGCGCGAGTTCGCGCTCACCCTTCACCTGCGTCTGCACGACTCCCTCACCGCGCTGCGCCGCGCCCACGCCGTCGGCGACGACGACCTGGCCACCGCCCAGGCCGGGGAGGTCGAGGACCTCGTGGAGATCGCCGCACGGCACGGAATCGACATCGCCGGGTACGCGGGCCTGACCTCCCACCAGGCGCTGACCCCGGCGAGCTGAGCCCGCACTCCCCCAGTACACAAGCGAGGGCCCCGCCACCCTTCCTGGATTCCAGGAGGGTGGCGGGGCCCCTTCACGTTCCGCCGCGTTCCGTGCCGTCTCCGGCGGGGGTCAGCGTCCCCGACGGCCTCCCTGACCACCTCCGTAGCCCTCACCGCGCTCGAACTGCTGACGCATGGCGGTGTCCTGCTGGCTCTGGTACTCCTCGGACATCTGCTGCTGACGGGCGGCGGCAGCGGCCACCGAACCCTGCACGCCGTCGAGGGCGTCCTGCGCGGCGGAGGCGCCCAGGGAGCGGGAGGACCCGCCACCGTTGTTGAGCACCTGCGGCAGCAACTGGGCCGTGATCAGCGTGGACAGCGCCGAGCCGTCACCGGAGCCGCCCTCGGTCTGGACGACGACCGGCCGCGGGGCCCGCTCGGCCAGCGCCGCGCCGACGTCCAGGCGGCGGCGGGCCAGCTCGTACTCCAGCACCGCCCGGTTGTCCCGGTAGGCCGTGGCCAGACGGTGCTGCGCCTTGGCCTCGTTCTCGGCGGCGACCAGGTCGGCCCGGCCGCGCGTCTCGATCTCGTACCGCACCCGCTGGGCCTCGGTCTCCTGCTCCTCCAGCATCTGCGCCACGTCCTTGCGCGCCTTGTTGAGGGAGGCGTTGACCTCGACGATCTTGGCGTCGCGGGTCTTCTTGGAGCGCTCGATGTCCATGAGCAGGGTGTCGATGCGGCGCTTGCGCGTGAGCTCCCACTCCTGCTCGTAGGCCACCAGCTCCTTGGCGACCCGCTCCCGGGTGGCCAGGTGCTGCTGGTACTGGCTGGGCAGCTGCACGTCCGGGATGTTGCAGCCCGTGATGGTCACGCCGTACTTGTGCAGCTGCGTGTTGAGCAGGCTGCGCATGTCCTCGACGTTGGAGCCGCGCAGGTCGTAGGCGGACTCGGTGTTGACCATGCGGCTGCGCTGGCGGATGGCGTCCTGCACCGCGCTGGACAGCACCAGGTCGAAGTTGCTCGCGCCGATCGAGGTGACGAACCGGTACGGCTCCTCGATCCGGAACTTCAGGAAGAACTCGATCGACTTCAGCGGCACGTTCTCCCGCGTGGGGCAGGCCAGCACTGGGGCCGTGTACGGGATCTCCGTGCGGGTGTCCACCACGAAGTCCACGCGCGACCACGGGTGCCACAGGTAGTGGCGGCCCGGGCCGATGCTCTTGGCGAAGGCGCCGTACTTGGTGAGGATGCCGGTGGTGCCCTCCTCGATCTCGACGATCGAGCCGCGCCACCACCACAGTCCCGCCGCAAGCACGCTGAGCACGCCGACGAACAGGGTCGGCACGGCCAGGGCGCCGTAGGCGAGACCGGCCACACCGCTGCCGAAGGCGACGTTCAGCGACATCATCAGGGCGGAGCTGATCGCGAACAGGCCGAACCAGACCAGGATGGTCCAGCGCAGGCCCCGGTTGTCGCGCGGTATGACCACGGGAACGATCGCGCCCTGGTCGCCGCCGCGCAGCAGACCGGCGAGGTCGCCCCACGAGGCCAGGGACTCCTTGATGTTGGAGCCGCCGCCGGGGTTGAAGGACTCACTCATCTACTGACCTCCCGGGTACTGGCCCTCGGATCCGCCCTGCGACCACGGGGGCGCCGGCGGGTCCTGCGGGTTCTGGAACGGGGCGCCGGAGGGCGGCGGGGAGTCGACCGGGGCCTGACCGGCGGACGGCTCCGGGGCGGCCTCGGAGATGCGCTCGTCGACGGAATCGTCGCTCACCGACTGGCGGATCTCCTCCACCAGGTCCTCGCCCGGGTCCTCCGCGGAGGGACCGCGGCGCTCGTCCGCCTCGTCCTCGACGAGCGCGCTGATCTCCTGCTGGCGCTCGGCGATACGGGCGTTGATCGCGCCCAGACGCTCACGGATCGCGGCCATGTCCTCGTCCGAGAACAGGGCGGCGTCGGTCTGGCCGATGATCTCCTGCGCGATCCGCAGGTAGTCGACGCTGGCTCCGTCGCCCGAACCGATCCGCAGCACCTGCGGCAGGCTGTCGGCGACCGACTCCAGCTTGTCGAGGAGGTTCTCCCGGAACCGGTAGTTGAGGATCTCGGGGGCCTCTGCGGCGCTGACCGCGCGGATGTCCAGGGCCTGGGCCTGGAGGAGCGCGGCGTTCGCGTTGGCCTCGGACTCGGCCTCCACGAAGCGCTGCCGGGCGGTGGCGCGGGCCCGGTTGGTCTCGCGCTCCAGGGCGGTGTCCATCTGCGCCTGGTACTGGGCGATGTCGGCCTGGATCGCGGAGAGCGTCTCGTTGAGGGTGGCGAGCTCCTTGTTCAGGTCGCCCTCGTTCTGCTCCTTGCGCAGCTGGAGCTCGTACTCGAACGTGTACGCGTCCTTGGCCACGCGCACCATCTCCGGCGCCGCCAGGTCCATCCGGTACTCCTGGCTGGAGGGCTCGGCATGGGTGATGTTGGCGCTGGTCAGGACGACGATGCCGCCGAACTGGCGGTTCAGGGAGTCCAGGAGCGCCTGGGTGCTCTCGCCGACCATGTCGTAGATCGCCGAGGCCTCCTGCTCGTAGATGAGGCTGCGGGTGGTCTCGCTGATGGCGTTGTTGAGCTTCTCCTGGAAGCCGGGGACACCACCCAGCGTGTAGACGAAGTCGGTGGCGTTCTCGATCTTGAACTGCACGAAGAGGTCGACCGAGGCCTGTACGCCGCTCTTGGTGGGGGCCGAGCGGATCGGGGCGTTGAACGGGTACTCGCGCGTGGTGTTGACGATGTAGGAGACGCGCTTCCAGGGGTTGAACAGGGTGACCCTGCCCGGCTGGTAGAGGTTCTCCATCTTGCCGAAGCGCGTCACGATGGCCTGGCAGCCCTCCGGCACCATGACCATGCCCTGGCGCCACCACATGAAGGCGGTGACGGCGATGGTGACGAGCCAGTAGTGGACGCCGAAGAAGGGGTTGAGCAGCGGGTTGGCGCCGCTGACCATGGCCGTGGCGGCGGAGGTCGAGAACCCGACGACACCGATGACGAGCAGGGCGATGGCCGGGAGCATCGTCACGAAGGTGCGTCCCCGGGGGATGACCATCGGGCAGATGACATGGACCGGACCTCCCCGGCCGCGCTCGTAGTAGCTGCGGTTGAGGGCCTCACCAGCGTTGCTCAGCGAGGTGGTCTTCTGCTCGATCCGGGTGTCGACGGAGGCGCCCTGCTCCCTCGCCGCGACGAAGTCACGGGGATCGAGACCGCCCTCCGTACTCTGCCCGGACCGCTGACCGGAGTCCTGCCCGGTCATCTGGCCCGCGGCCTGTTGGACTGCGTCGGTCATGGCCTGGCGCGGGTCGCCCCCTTGGGCGACGGCGTCGGCCGCGCCGCGCACCGTTTGCGCGAACGACATAGGCATGCACTTCCTTGTGACGGAACGTCGGGAACTATCGGCTTCGACGTCGCGTACCGCGACCTGGTTCCAGGTCGGGTCGGGTTCGTTTCAGGACAAACCGGTAGTGGTCAGCCTCCAGCTTGGCACGAGGGCCAGCCGAAACCCATGGGTGTGTCCCGAGCGTGACGCGGAATCAGCCGCACGGTGATCCGCGGCCCCCAACGCGTGCCACATGGCGCGGCCCCGGGGGCGGGGCTAGGGTGGTTTTCGAATGCTCTCGCCGGTGGCTGCGGAGCCGCCATCGATGCGAGCGGCCGTTTCCCTGCCGTGCACCGCCACGCAGGCTCCGCGGAGCCGCGCAGCGGGGCCCGCCCGGGGTTGGCGGTGCGAGCTTCGTCGGTGCGGTGAGAGGCAGCCTGGTGGTGACGCGAGGCCACCGCGCCGCCGCAGGCGTCCGTTGAGGGTGGTGGAGGGCGACGAAGAGGGCAAGCACCGCGCCGCAGGCGTCCGTTGAGGGTGGTGGAGGGCGACGGGTGGGCGGAAGGAGCCACAACCCCGCCCCGGCCTCGTCCTGACCGAATCGCACCGAACAGGGAGTTCTCCATGCTCGCAGTACCCAGTGCCGTCCTGACCACCGCCGGTCTGATCGGCGGCTACTCGGTGGCGCGCGCCACCGGAAACCGGCCCCTGGGAGGCGCGGTCCTGGCCGGATTCGGCGCGGCGGCCTTCGAGACCACCCGCCGAAACTCCGGCCTGGGCACCGCCATCGCGCTGACCGGCGTGTACGTGGCCGCCTTCGGCCTGTCGCACCCGCTGGCGAAGAAGGTCGGCTCGTGGCCCGCCGTCCTGGGGGTGACCGCCGCGACCGCCGCCGTGGCCGTGGCCTCCGGCGACCGTTCCGAGGCCTAACGGCCGTGGATGTAGGCCTCCAGCTGGGCCCGGTCGTCCTCCAGACCCCGTAGACGGCTCTTGACGAGGTCGCCGATACTGACGATCCCGGCCAGGCGTCCCTCCGCGGTCACGGGGACGTGCCGGAACCGGCGCACGGTCATGTGTTCACTGACCTCCTCGACGGTGTCGTCGGGGGTGCAGGTGACGACGTCGGAGGTCATGATGTCGGAGACGGGGGCGGACATCAGCTCCGGCCCCCGGCGCTCCAGGTGTCGGACCACGTCGCGCTCGGAGACGATCCCGACGAGGGTGTCGTTCTCGGCGACCACGACGGCACCGACGTTGTGACGGGCGAGTTCGGTGAGCAGTCGGGCGACGGTCGCCTCGGGGGCGACGCTCACCACCTCCGGGCCCTTCGCCCGCAGGATCGCGGCTATCAGCATGGGAACCACCTTCCACTGGCCGTCGCCGGGTGCCGAAGGGGTACCCGATCCCCGCCCCGCCAACCAAAGGTGTGGACCACCCGGGGCGGGCTCCCTCGGGAACCCGCCCCCTCGAGCGTCAGCTGCAGCCGCTGGTGGCGCCACAGCCCTCACAGGCGAAGCAGCTGCCCGCGGGGCGCATCCTGGTCCCGCAGGTGGTGCACAGCGGGGCGTCGGCCATGAACCCCTCGTCGGGAGCCAGCCGTTCGGGGCGCTCCTCCCGCACCGGGGCCTCGGCGGAGGCGGCGGACTGCGCGTACGACTCCACCTGCACGGCCGCCTGGGACGGGTCCTCCCCGTGGACCTGGGCCTCACGCTCCGCGGCGGACAGCACTCCGAGCGCGGTCCGCTCCTCGTAGGGCAGGTGGTCCAGGGCCAGGCGGCGGAAGATGTAGTCCACCACCGACTGCGCCATACGGATGTCGGGGTCGTCCGTCATGCCCGCCGGGTCGAAGCGCATGTTGGTGAACTTCTCCACGTAGGTCTCCAGCGGAACCCCGTACTGGAGGGCGATGGAGACCGCGATGGAGAAGGCGTCCATCACCCCCGCCAGAGTGGAGCCCTGCTTGCCGAGCTTCAGGAACACCTCGCCGAGGCCGCTGTCCGGGTAGGAACCCGCGGTGATGTACCCCTCGGCGCCGCCCACGGAGAACGAGGTGGTCTCGCTCGGCCGCTTCTTGGGCAGCCGCCGCCGCACCGGCTTCGACACGTCCTCCGCCTCCGCACCGGAGGCGGACAACGGCTGGCCCACCTTGCAGTTGTCCCGGTATACCGCCAGGGCCTTGAGCCCCAGGCGCCAGCCCTCGTAGTAGATCCCCTCGAAGTCGGCGACCGTGGCTCCCTCGGGCACGTTCACCGTCTTGGAGATCGCCCCGGACAGGAACGGCTGGGTCGCGGCCATCATGCGCACGTGCCCCATGGGCTCGATGTACCGGCGCCCCATGGCACAGTCGAACACCTCGTAGTGCTCCCGTCGGAGCCCGGGGGCGTCCACCACGTGCCCGTGCTCGGCCACGTGGTCGACGATCGGCTCGATCTGTTCGTCCTGGTAGCCCAGGTTCCGCAGCGCCCGGGGGATCGCCTGGTTCACGATCCGCATGGCTCCGCCGCCGACCAGCTTCTTGTACTTGACCAGCGAGAAGTCAGGTTCGATCCCGGTCGTGTCGCAGTCCATCATGAACCCGATCGTCCCGGTGGGCGCGAGAAGGCTGGCTTGGGCGTTGCGCCAACCGTCGCGTTCACCGACCTCCAGGCACCGCTCCCACTCCTTGGTGGCGGCCGCGTGGACGGGCTCCTCCAGTGCGCCGATGGTGCGCAGGTCGTCGTTGGCGGCCGCGTGCTTGCGCATCACGCGTTCGTGCGCGCTCTGGTTGCGCTCGAATCCGTCGTAGGGGCCGACCACACCGGCCAGTTCGGCGCTTCGGCGGTAGGCGGCCGCGGTCATCAGCGAGGTGACGGCGGCGGCCACGGCCCGTCCGCCCTCGGAGTCATAGGCGTGGCCGGTGGCCATCAGCAGCGCGCCGAGGTTGGCGTACCCGATCCCCAGCTGCCGGTAGGCCCGTGTCGTCTCGCCGATCCTCTCCGTGGGGAAGTCCGCGAAGGTGATGGAGATGTCCATCGCGGTGATCACGAGTTCGGTGAGCCGGGTGAACCCCTCGACGTCGAACGTGTCGTCCTCGCGTAGGAACTTCAGCAGGTTGATCGAGGCCAGGTTGCAGGACGAGTCGTCCAGACTGAGGTACTCACTGCAGGGATTGCTCGCGCTGATGCGGCCGGTCTCGGGGTTGGTGTGCCAGTCCTGGATGGTGCCGTCGTACTGGATGCCCGGGTCCGCGCACTCCCACGCGGCGGCGGCCATGCGGTGGAAGAGCTCCTTGGCGTCGACGGTGGCGATGACCTCGCCCGTGGTGCGGGAGGTCAGGCCGAACCCGGAGCCGGTCTCCACCGCGCGCATGAACGCGTCGGACACGCGGACGGAGTTGTTGGCGTTCTGGTACTGGACGCTGAACATGTCGTCGCCGCCCAGGTCGACGTCGAAGCCCGCGTCCCGGAGCGCGCGGATCTTGAGCTCCTCGCGCGCCTTGGCCCCGACGAACTCCTCGATGTCGGGGTGGTCCACGTCGAGCACCACCATCTTGGCCGCCCGGCGGGTGGCGCCGCCGGACTTGATGGTCCCGGCGGAGGCGTCGGCGCCGCGCATGAAGGAGACCGGCCCCGAGGCGGAGCCCCCGGAGGACAGCAGCTCCCTGCTGGAGCGGATGCGCGACAGGTTCACCCCCGCGCCGGAGCCGCCCTTGAAGATGAGCCCCTCCTCCTTGTACCACTCCAGGATCGACTCCATGGTGTCCTCCACGGAGAGGATGAAGCACGCGGAGACCTGGGCCCTGGAGGTGGTGCCGACGTTGAACCAGACCGGGGAGTTGAAGCTGAAGAGCTGGTGGGCCAGGGCGTACTTGAGTTCGTGGTCGAAGACCTCGGCGTCCTGGTCCGAGGCGAAGTAGCCGTGTTCGCGGCCGGTTCTGGTGTAGACGCCGACGACGCGGTCGATGAGCTGTCTGAGGCTCGACTCGCGCTCGGGAGTGCCGACGGCCCCCCGGAAGTACTTGCTCGTCACGATCTGGGTGGCGTTCACCGACCAGGTGACGGGGAACTCGACGCCGTGCTGCTCGAAGTTGACGGTGCCGTCGCGCCAGTTGGTCATGACGACGTCGCGGAGTTCCCATTCGAGGGTGTCGTACGGATGGACGCCCTCGGTGGTGTTGACCCGGCCGATCGTCAGGCCCTTGCCCCGGCGCCTGGTCGTGCCGTTCGTCCTTCGCGTCATGGCGACCTCTCCCCCGAAGGTCATGCGCGGACCCGGCGGTGACCGCGCGGACGTTCATGTGTGTTCGGGGTGGTGCGGAAGGCACGGTCTCGGCCGGGCTTTCCACCCACCATGCGGCGGTCGCCGGGGTTACCCGGTGGTGTCGACCGCGGGCTCCCCCTCGCGGTCCTCCCGCAGGCTCGCGATCTCGGCCTCGAAGTCGGCGAGGCTCTCGAACCCACGGTAGACGCTCGCGAAGTGCAGGTAGGCGACCTCGTCCAGGTCACGCATGGGACCCAGGATGGCAAGGCCGATCTCGTGGGCGGGCACCTCGGCCACACCCCGGCCGCGGATCTCCTCCTCGACCCGCTGGCCGAGTTTGGCGAGGGCGTCCTCGGAGACGGGGCGGCCCTGGCAGGCGCGGCGCACCCCGGCGATGATCTTGGTGCGGCTGAAGGGTTCGGTGACCCCGGACCGCTTGGCCACCATCAGCAGGACGGTCTCCTGCGTGGTGAAGCGTCGCTCACAGACGGGGCAGGTCCTGCGGCGCCGGATGGCCGCGCCGTCGTCGGTGGACCTGCTGTCGATCACCCTGGTGTCCGGATGACGGCAGAACGGACAGTGCATCCCGGTTCACCTGGCTTTCCTGTACCCGACCAACAACCCTGGAGGTCTACTTAACCACAACTTATTGACCACAGCCCCCATGTCAACACCAGATGTTGTGGTCGAACCTAGGCGCTGGGGCGGACACCCGCAACCCTGCCGACGGCGTGTCCCCAAACCCTGGAACAGGGGCGGCCGAGGAACGGGGTTCGAGGAGGTGGAAACGGGGATGTGCGGCTCCGGGAGCCGAATCCAAGGATAAGGGGGCGCGGGCGCGCGGCTCGACGCCCGCCACACCTCGGCGCCGACCGAATTCCCCCCTCTCCCGCGAGCACGGAGTGGCGGCGGGGCACGGCGAGACGAACCCCATACCGGATCGCACATTCCCCGGACAACGGCCACGGCGCGCGTGTACACACATAAGTCCGGACCCCCGGAAATCGGGGCGCGAAAACACAATGCGAAATCCCCACGCGCCCTCGTCCACACGTTCTCGAACGCTTGTTTGATATCACCGTGTGCAACGACTAAAGTTGACCTTGATTTCACACCGGCTTCGCCGTCCGGTCCGCGTGGCCGATCCGGCCACACACAGGCCCTGACCGAACCGAACACCGAGGAGGCCCGGCCGTGCCGGAGGAGAACCCCGGAGCCGTCGGCTCCGGACCCACCACCGTTCTTTCGCCCGTCGGCGACCCGGGCCCGTCCGGGTCCGACACCCCCAAGCTCACCGCACGTCAGCAGAGTGTCCTCAACTGCATCCAGCGCTACGTCCGGGAACGGGGGTACCCGCCGTCCATCCGGGAGATCGGCGACACGGTCGGCCTGTCCAGCCCCTCCAGCGTGGCGCACCAGCTCAAGGTGCTCCAGCGCAAGGGCTACCTGCACCGGGACCAGAACCGGCCGCGCGCCGTGGAGCTGCGCACCCCGGGCCGCGAGGCCTCCCAGACCCTCACCCAGGAGGAGCTCACCGCCGACTCCACCCGGGCGGCCTCGGTGCCGCTGGTCGGTCGGATCGCCGCCGGTGGCCCGATCCTGGCCGAGGAGGCCGTGGAGGACGTCCTGGCGCTGCCGCGCCAGCTGGTCGGCGAGGGCCGTCTGTTCATGCTCACGGTGGTCGGTGACTCCATGATCGACGCCGCGATCACCGATGGTGACCTGGTGGTGGTCCGTCAGCAGCAGACCGCCGAGAACGGTGACATCGTCGCGGCGATGCTGGACGACGAGGCCACCGTCAAGGTGCTGCGCCGGGAGCCGGACGGGCACGTGTGGCTGATGCCGCGCAACGACGCCTACGACCCCATCCAGGGAGACGAGGCCACCATCCTCGGCAAGGTCGTCACGGTCATGCGCCGGGTCTGAGCCCAGGTCCCCGAGCCGGGGGTGGTGGGCGTGCCGATACGCTGAGGGTGTGTCGACACCTGCCTCCGCCCCCGTGTCCCCTTCCCCGAGCCGACCCCGCGCCGCCCTGGCCTCGGCCCTGGTCGCCGGGGCCCTGCTGGTCTCCGCCTGCGCGCCCAGCGACGGCGACGGGCCCGCGCTGCCCGGTGCGGCCGGGCAGGAGCGCGAGGTCTCCTTCGAGGGTGGCGGGTTCACGGTGCCGGGCACCTTCACCGCTCCCTCCGGCGCCGGTGAGGGCTCCGTCCCGGGGGTGCTCATCGTCTCCGGCAGCGGTCCCACCGACCGGGACGGCAACGGCGCCGCGCGCCCGGAGGCCAACACCAACCTGAACCTCGCCCGGGTGCTGAGCGGTGCGGGTGCCGCTTCGCTGCGCTACGACAAGTTCGGCAGCGCGGACCCGGCGGACATGAGCGAGGCCGAGGAGGAGGCCCTCGACCAGCCGGTCGACCCCCTCGTCTTCGACCGGCAGATGGCCGCCGCCTACACGGAGCTGGTCGCCCAGCCCGAGGTGGACCCCGAGCGCACGGTCATCCTGGGCCACAGTGAGGGTGCCCTGTACGCGCTGCGCGCCCACGAACTCCTCGACGCCGAACCCGCGCTGGTGCTGGCCGCTCCGCCGGGCACCCGCATGCTGGACCTCATCGACCGCCAGGTGTCCGAGCAGATCCGCACCGCCGAGGCCCAGGGCGGCGTCGGCGAGGTGACCGCGGCGCAGATGCTCTCGGACCTGCGGGCGGGCCGGGCCGCCGTGCGCGCGGGCGGGGAGCTGCCCGAGAGCGACGCCACGGGGTTGTTCGACGAGAACAGCGCGGACTACCTGACCTGGATCGACTCCTTCGACCCCGTGGAACTGGCCGAGGGCCTGCCCGGGGACACCCCGGTGCTGGTCCTGTGGGGCGACCAGGACGCCCAGGTGAACGAGGAGGAGGTCGACCGGCTCATGACCGGCCTGGACGGCGCCGAGCGGGTGGACCTGTCGGGGGTCGACCACATCCTGCGCGAGTACGACGACTCCCCCGGGGCCGCCGCCCTCGACGCGGACCGTGCCTTCTCCCCCGACGTCACCCCGGCGCTGGAGGGGTTCCTCGACGGTCTCTGGTAGCCGACCCGGAACGATCCGCTAGTCGTCCGCGGGTGCGGGCAGCTCGTCGACGACGGCGCGGGCGAGGAGCTCGGCCTCCTCGGCGGCGGCCTCACCGTCCATGGAACCGATCGCGTCGTAGTCGGTGGCGGCGGTGTAGCAGGACTCCACGTACAGGTTGGAGACCCGCACACCCACGCATCCCACTTCGAAGGCGCCGTCCTCGACCCACGTGAGCGCCTCGTCCCCCAGGCCCTCCACGGGCTGGGTGTCGTTCTCCCCGGCGGTGGAGCGCAGGGTCTCGGCGGCGGTCTCCACGCCACCCTCGACCGGGGCGGCGACCAGGACGAGGGTGGCGGCGGACGGCACGGAGGCGCCCGCTCCCTCGGGAGTGGCCCAGCGGCACTGCCAGCCCGCCCCGAAGGGGTCCTGGCCGGTGCCGACGGTCTCCTCGATCTCACTCTCGTAGCCGGGCACCGACTCCTCGAGGGTCTCGGTCTCACCGATCCCGCACTCGGGCGCGGCCTCGAACTCGCCCAGTTCCACACTGTCGCGCAGCAGGTACCAGGTGAGCCATGCGGCGAGCGCCAGCACGGCCAGGATCAGGACGACGAGGAGGGTGACGGCCAGTCCCCGGCTCTGCGGCGGGGTGGCTCCGGGGTCCTCCGACTGCGCGAAGGCGGGCGGGGGCCCGGAGTGGGGGGTGCTCACAGGGCCTCTCCCAGCTGTTCGGCGAAGGCGACGACGGTCTCGCTGGCGCGGTCGTAGGACACGGGGTCGTCCTCGTCCATGGCGCTGTAGGAGACGCGGACCAGCAGGTTGTCGCTGTGGAAGGCGAGTTCGGCGGTACCGGGGACCTGGCCGCGCCAGACCTCCGCCTCGGCGCCGGATCCCAGGACCACGGAACGACCGCGAGCCGGGGCCATCGCGGTCTGGGCCCGGGAGGCGGACTCGTCGCCGGTCACGGCCGGTTCGGCGGAGGCGTCGGTGAAGCGCGCGGACAGGTCCACCCGCAGCACACCCTGCTCCTCGGCGTCGAGTCCGGCCGTGGTCCACACGCACTCGGTGCCCTCGCCGCCCGCGAGGGGGCCGCCGTCGTCCGTTTCCAGGACGGCACCGGGCAGCGCCTCGGTGATCGCCTCCTCCGGGACCACGCCGCACGGTGGCGCCGTGGTGTGGGCGTCACCGCCCCGGGGTTGGTCCGGGTCGTTCCCCGTGAACCAGAGACCGCCTCCGACGGCGGCGGCGGAGACCGCCACCGTGCCCGTCACCACGATCGCCGCCCGCACCCAGGGTCTGGGTCCGGAACCCGTCGCAGAGCCCACCCGGCCACCGCCTCCCAATCAGTTGTCACGCCCAAGGTAGAGGGCGGTGGTCGCCAGCGCGACCACCGCCCCGTGCGACGGATCAACCGACGACGATGTTCACCAGCTTGGGCGCGCGGACGATCACCTTGCGCACGGTCTTGTCACCGATGAAGCTCTGGGCCTTCTCCGAGGCCAGGGCCAGGCGCTCCAGCTCGGCGGCGTCGATGTCGGGGGACACCGACAGCTTGTCGCGGACCTTGCTCTGCACCTGCACCACGCAGGTGACGGACTCCTGGACCAGCAGCGCCGGGTCGGCCTCGGGCCAGTTGCCGACGGCCACCGAGCCGCTGTGGCCCAGCTTCTCCCAGCCCTCCTCCGCGACGTAGGGCGCGAACAGGGACAGGGCGACGGCCACGAACTCAGCGGCCTCACGGACGGCCGGGTCGGCGGCGCCGGGACCGGAGTCGATCGCCTTGCGGGCGGCCGAGACCAGCTCCATGCAGCGGGCGATGGCGACGTTGAAGCGCTTGTCCTCGACCAGGGCGGTGATCTGGTCGATGGAGCGGTGCGTGAAGCGCCGCAGATCGGTGTCGCCTGTGGAGAGGTCCGTTCCGGGAGTGCTGCCCGCACCGGCCTCACTCATCACCCGATAGGCGCGGTTGAGGAACTTCTGCGCGGCGACCACGGACACGTCCGCCCAGTCCACGTCCTCCTCGGGCGGGGAGGCGAAGAGCATGGTCAGCCGGACCGCGTCCACACCGTAGGCGTCGATCTCCCTGCCCAGGTCCACGCCGTTGCCCAGCGACTTGGACATCGCCCGGCCCTCGTTGATGACCTGGCCCTGGTTGGTCAGACGGCGGAAGGGCTCGGTGAAGCCGACCATGCCCATGTCGTACAGGACCTTGGTGAAGAAGCGCGCGTACAGCAGGTGCAGCGTCGCGTGCTCCTTGCCGCCGATGTAGTGGTCGACGGGGCCCCACTTGTTCACCTCGTCGGTGTCGAAGGGGGCCGTGTCCAGGTGCGAGGAGATGTAGCGGAGGAAGTACCAGGACGAGTCCACGAAGGTGTCCATGGTGTCGGTGTCGCGCTCGGCCGGACCGCCGCAGGACGGGCAGTCCACGTGCAGCCACTCCTTGGCGGCGGCCAGCGGAGAGATGCCCTTGGGGGCCAGCTCGGCGCCCTGGAGGTCGGGCAGGGTGACCGGCAGCTGCTCGTCGGGGACGGCCACCTCGCCGCAGGAGGGGCAGTGGACGATCGGGATCGGGGTACCCCAGTAGCGCTGGCGGGACAGCAGCCAGTCGCGCAGGCGGAAGTTGACCGTGGCGTCGCCGGTGCCGCGCTCGCTCAGGATGCCGATGATGCGCTCGATGGCGTCGGTCTTGGTCAGGCCGTCGAGGGGGCCGGAGTCGCGCAGGACGCCCTCGCCCGCGGCGGCGACGCCGGTCTCGGCGGGGTCGGCCTCGCCGGTCTCGACCACGACCCGCACGGGCAGGTCGAAGGCGAGGGCGAAGTCGAGGTCGCGCTGGTCGTGGGCGGGCACCGCCATGACGGCGCCGTGGCCGTAGCCGGCCAGTACGTAGTCGGCGGCCCAGACGGGCATGCGCTCGCCGTTGACCGGGTTGACGGCGTAGCGGCCCAGGAACACGCCGGTCTTGGGACGCTCGGTCGTCTGGCGTTCGATGTCGGAGAGCTTGGCGACCTCGGAACGGTAGTCCTCGAAGGCCTCGCGCTGCTCGGGCGCGCACAGCTCCGCGGCCAGGTCGGCGTCGGCTGCCACCACGAAGAAGGTGGCGCCGTAGAGGGTGTCGGGCCGGGTCGTGTAGACGGTGACCGGCTCGTCGCGGCCCTCGATCTCGAAGCGCACGTCGGCGCCGGTGGAGCGGCCGATCCAGTTGCGCTGCATGGCCAGGATCTCGTCCGGCCAGCGGCCGCCGTCCAGCTGGTCCATGTCGTCCAGCAGACGCTGGGCGTAGTCGGTGATCTTGAAGTACCACTGGTTGAGGGCGCGGCGCTCGACGTCGGCTCCGCAGCGCTCACACCTGCCCTGCACGACCTGCTCGTTGGCGAGCACGGTCTGGTCCTGGGGGCACCAGTTGACCAGGCCGTCCTTGCGGTAGGCCAGCCCGCGTTCGAAGAAGCGGGTGAACAGCCACTGGTTCCACTTGTAGTACTCGGGGTCGCTCGTGTGCAGACGGTGCGACCAGTCCAGGGCCAGGCCGTAGCGGCGCATCGAGGAGGCCTGGGTCTCGATGTTGGCGTACGTCCACTTGTAGGGGTGGTCGTTGTTCTTGATGGCCGCGTTCTCGGCGGGCAGGCCGAAGGAGTCCCAGCCGACCGGGTGCAGGACGTTGTCGCCCCGCTGGAAGCGGTAGCGGCCGATCACGTCACCGATGGCGTAGGCCTCCGCGTGGCCCATGTGCAGGTCACCGGAGGGGTAGGAGAACATGTCGACGATGTACGAGCGGGGGCGGGTGTCCCCCGGGTCCGTGTTGGCCTCGAACGGAAGCTCGGCGGCCCAGCGCGCCTGCCACTTGTCCTGGAGGGCGCGGGCGTCGTAGGTGTCGCCCGTCGTCTGGTCGCCGTCTACCGCTGTCATCGCTGAGTGTTCCTTAGCCGGTTCTGGGTGTGTTGCCTTCAGGTTAGCGGCTGCGGTACACGGCCGAAGACCGGTTTACCGCCGTCCGGGACGGGACCCCGAACAGGGCTATTCTCACGGAGGGTGACCAGCGCACCGGTGGTTTTCCGGACCCTGCGCCCCTCCACACCGACCGCCCGGTTTGTTACTCTGCCGTCAAAGTGGCGCAGAACACGCGATCCAGGTCACACCTGGCATTCGTTTCACCTGTCCGGATTCACATGTCTGCGGGAGGCCCCCATGTTCAACCTGTCCGTGCTCCTTGAGGACGGCGCCCGTTCCGCGCCCGAGAAGGAGTGCCTGGTCTTCGGTGACACCCGGCTCAACTACGCGATCACCGACATGATCGCCAACCAGGTGGCCAACCTCCTGGTCTCCAGGGGCGTACGTCCGGGCGACCGTGTCGCGCTGGCCAGCCCCAACCTGCCGTACTTCCCGTTCGTGTACTTCGGCGCGCTCAAGGCGGGGGCCGTGGTCGTCCCGCTGAACGTCCTGCTCACCCCGCGCGAGATCGCCTACCACCTGGAGGACTCGGGCGCCAAGGCGCTCTTCGCCTTCACCGGAACCCCCGACCTCCCGCTCGGGCAGCGTTCCCTCGAGGCGTTCGGCCAGGTGGACGGCTGCGAGATCTTCGTGGACATGCCGGCCACCGCGGGGGCCACCGAGTCCGCCATCGAGGGCGTCGAGACGATCTGGGCGGCCCTGGCCGGACAGCCCGGCACCTTCGAGACCGTGCAGTCCGGGGCCGACGACACGGCCGTCATCATCTACACGAGCGGCACCACCGGCAAGCCCAAGGGCGCCGAGCTGAGCCACAACAACCTGATGATGAACGCGGTGGTCGCCTCCAACCTCGTCAACGCGCACCCCGACGGCCGCGACGTGTCCCTGACCGTCCTCCCCCTGTTCCACATCTTCGGGCAGACGGTGATGCTCAACGCGTCGCTGTACCGCCACGGCACCATGGTCCTCATGCCCCGCTTCGACGGGAACCAGGCACTGGAGCTCATGCAGAAGGAGGGCGTCACCGGGTTCGCCGGTGTGCCCACCATGTACTGGGGTCTGCTCAACGCCGCCCAGCAGGCGGAACCCGGCAAGTACGACCTGGAGGCCATCGCCCGCAACGTGGTCGACGCCGTCTCCGGTGGTTCGGCCCTGCCCGGCCAGCTCGCCGAGGACTTCACCAAGCTCTTCGGGGTGGGGATCAAGGAGGGCTACGGCCTGTCCGAGACCTCCCCGGTGGCCACCTTCAACAACCCCGCCACCGGCGCCAAGACGGGTTCCATCGGCCGCCCGGTGTGGGGTGTGGAGATGAAGCTGATCGACCCCGAGTGGAACGAGGTCGTCAGGGAGGGCGACAAGGAGCCGGTCGGCGAGATCGCGGTCCGCGGGCACCTGGTCATGAAGGGGTACCACGACCGTCCCGAGGTGAACGCCGAGGTCATCAGAGACGGCTGGTTCCGCACAGGCGACATCGCCCGCCGTGACGACGACGGCTTCTACTTCATCATCGACCGGTCCAAGGACATGATCATCCGTGGCGGCTTCAACGTGTACCCCCGTGAGGTCGAGGAGGTCCTGATGACCCACTCGGCGATCAGCCTCGCCGCGGTCGTGGGCGTCCCGCACGAGTCGCACGGCGAGGAGGTCAAGGCGTTCGTGATCCTCAAGGAGGGCGCGGAGGTCTCCGCCGAGGACCTGACCGCGTTCGCCCGCGAGAGGCTGGCCGCGTACAAGTACCCGCGCCAGATCGAGTTCCGCTCGGAGCTGCCGATGACCTCCACCGGCAAGATCCTCAAACGCGAACTGCGCGACGCCGGGTGAGTGTCGGGGTGGGGGAGGCCGGGCGTCCGGTCTCCCCCACCGCCTCTCGGCCACGGGACGAGAGGCCCCCGTCAGGCGTGCGGAGTCCAGTGGGCGACCAACCGTCCCACCCCGTGTTCCACGTTCCTCCACGAACCCGAGAAGGTCAGCACCGCGATCGAGGAGGTCGGGAACCCGGACCGGTTCATCCGGGGCAGCAGGTCGCCCTCGGCCTCCCCGGCCAGCGCGTCGGCCAGGCCGTGCACGCCGGGGTTGTGGCCGACCACGACCAGGTCCGCGACCTCGCGGCTACCCCTTGACGGCTCCCTGGACGAGCCCGGAGACCATCCAGCGCTGTACGAGGACGAAGAACACCATCACCGGGATGGTGATGATCGTGGAGGCCGCCATGACGTGACCCCAGTCGTTGGCGTACTGCCCGAAGAACTGACGCAGACCCACGGCCACCGTGTAGTTCGAGCTCTGCGTCATGAAGGTGAACGCCAGCACGAACTCGTTCCAGGCGACGATGAAGGAGAAGATCGCCGTGGCCACCAGGCCGGGGGCCACCAGGGGGAACAGCACCTTCCAGAACATCTGGGGCCAGGTGGCGCCGTCGATGTAGGCGGCCTCCTCGACCTCCTTGGGGACCGCCGCGACGAAGCCGCGCATCATCCAGACCGCCAGGGGCAGTGACAGCGCCACGTAGACGATGCTCAGTCCGATCACCGTGTTGAGCATCTGGAGGTCGCGCACCTGGATGAACAGTGGGATGACCAGCGCCTCCAGGGGCACCATCTGCACGATGAGGATCATCACGAGCACGGCGGTACGGAACCGGAAGCGGAAGCGCGCCACCGCCACGGCCGCGAGCATCGACAGCACGCACGCGAAGGCGACGGTGATTCCGGCGACGGTCAGCGAGTTGCGCAGGAAGGTGCCGAAGTTGCCCTCGGTCATGACGTAGACGAAGTTGTCGAGCGTGAACGAGGTGGGCAGCAGCGCCCCGGTCCCGGAGGTCGAGCTGTCCGAGAACGCGCTCATCAGCATGAAGTACACGGGGAACAGGGTGAAGAACAGCAGCACGCTCACCCCGGCGGCCTTGCCGACCACGCGCCAGAGGCGAAGCGCTCCGCCCCGGCGCCTGGAGGCCCGTACCCGCGCCTCCCACTCGCCGGAGGGCGTGTCAGCGGTGTGCGTGTCCATCGGACCTCCTCGTGGGGGCGGGGTGCTGACGGCGTGCGGTGAGGGTCATCTGATCTCGTCCTCCCGGAACAGCGCGCGCAGGTAGACGACCGTGATCCCCAGCAGGAGCAGCGTGAGCAGGGCCGCGATGGCCGAGCCCATGCCGAAGTCGTTCTGTCCGAAGGAGCGCACGTACGCCCACACGCCCAGGTTGAGCATCTGGGAGCCGCCGACGTCGCCGCCGGGCATCAGGTAGATCTGCGCGAACACCTTGAAGTCCCAGATGGTGGAGAGCACCGTCACCACGGCGAACACCGGGCGCAGCGTCGGGAACGTGACGTGCCAGAAGCGCTTCCACGCACCGGCTCCGTCGATCCGGGCCGCCTCGTGCAGTTCCTTGGGGACCGTGAGCAGTCCGGCCAGGACCGTGACGGCGACGAACGGGAAGCCGCTGTGCACGATGTTGAGCGTCACGATCGCGTAGAACCAGAAGCGGTCGGCGAACCAGTTGTATCCGGAGGGCTCGATCAGGCCCAGGGATTTCAGTGCCTGCGCCACGACCCCCTGGTCCACGTCGAAGATCCAGATCCACACGTAGGTGCCGCTGACGGCGGGCATGGCCCAGGCCACCATCACACAGGAGACCACGATGACCCGTGTGAGGGGCTTCAGGTTGGCCAGCAGCAGGGCGACGAGCGTGCCCAGGACCACCGTCGTGACCACGGCGACCACTGCGAACACGACCGTGTTGACCAGGACGACGCGCCACAGGTACGGGTCGGTGAGCAGCGTGACGAAGTTGCCCAGACCGACGAAGTCCGACTCCCCCGAGACCAGGTTGCGCAGCTTGAAGTCCCGGAAGGACAGCCACACGATCCGGCCGATGGGGAACAGCAACAGGACGCCGATGACCCCGAGCGGGGGTACCAGGAGCGCCCAGGGCAGGAGGGCGCGCCGCCCCCGCATTCCCAGGAGCGGCGCGCGTCGGCCGCCCCTGGGCGGCCGGACCGGTGTGGCGGGTCGCAACTAGTTTCCCTCGTTGAGGATGGTCTCGATGGACTCGGCGGCGCGGTCGGTGGCCTCCTCCACGGTCGCTTCACCGTTGAGGATGTCCTGCTGCATGCCGACGATGATCCCCTCGGCCTCGACCTGCGACCAGGCGGGGACGGCCGGGGTGCTCTTGCCCGCCTCCAGCAGCTGGACGGCGAACGGCTCGACCAGCGGGTCACCGGATTCGGCGTAGGCCTCGATCTCCGCGACACCCGCCGGGAAGAAGCCGCTCTCCTCGCCCCAGCGGTCGAAGAACTCGCCCTGGGTGAGGAGGTCGACGTACTGCCAGCCGGCTTCCTCGTTTCCGGTGCCCTCGAACACCGACAGCAGGGAGCCTCCGGCGAAGGAGTCGGTGTACCCCTCCTCCTGGCCGGGCAGCACGAACGCGCCGAGCTTGCCCTCGAGGTCCGGGTTGGACTCGATGATGGCCTTCGGGTTGGAGCTGTTGGAGATGGCCATGATGGCGTCCTCGTCGGCGAGGGACTCCATGACGTCGATCTCGTTCCAGTTGACCGCGCCCGTGGTGGACAGGCCGTCCTCCAGGGAGAGGTTGGTGAAGAACTCGACCCCGGCGCGCCCCTCCGGGGAGTTGATGGTGGAGGTCCAGGTGCCGTCGTCCTCCTGGACCGCGACCTCACCGCCGCCGCCCCAGACCCAAGGCATGACCGAGTACTGGGCCTGGCCGGGCACCGGGAAGCCGATCATGCCGTCCTCGGCCTCGGCGAGGTCGGTCGCGGTCTCGCGCAGTTCCTCCCAGGAGGTCGGCTCCTCGTGGCCGTGCTCCTCGAAGATGTCCTTGCGGTAGATGATCGAGCGGATCGACGCGTACCAGGGCACCCCGTAGGCGGCGTCGTCGATGACGCCCATCGAGTACATCTCCTCCTGGAACCGGGAGGGGTCGTCGATGTACCCGGAGAGGTCGTGCAGGGCGCCCGCGTCGGCGAACTCCGGGGTGAAGGTGGTGCCCAGTTCGACGACGTCGGGCACGGTCCCACCCGCGATGGCCGTGGAGATCTTGTTCTGGGCGTCGGCCCAGGGCACGAACTCGACCTGGACGTCGACCCCGGTCTGTTCGGTGTAGGCCTCGTTGACCGCGTCGAAGAAGGCGCTGGCGTCCGGGTTGGTGCCCTCCATGATCCACACCTGGAGGGCGTCGGTGGCTCCGCCGCCGCCGCCACCGCCGCCACACGCTGTCGCCGCAAGCGCCAGGGTCAGTGTGGCTGCGGGGAGGGTGACGTACTTGTGTGCTCGTCTGCGGGCCATCGGCTCGCCTCCCGTTCCTTTCGAGGGTCCCGTGAGGGTTGGTAGGAAACCTACGTAAAGAAGGACGACTTGTGAAGTAAACCACTGCCACTTGTGTCTGACCTGTTAGGCGGGCGGTTCCGGACGGCGATCGCGAGCGGCCCGACGGGCGCGGTCAGTCGCCCAGTCCGGTCACCTGGCGCAGGGTCGACACGAGTTCGGCGCGCTTGTAGACAGCCAGTCCGATGGCGGCGCAGAAGGCGGCGAGCATGTGCACGAACACCATGCGATCGCCCTGGGCGAGGCGCTCGGCCGTCTCCTCCTCGCCGATCGAGTGGGCCTCCCACGCGGTGGATACGGCGAACTCCAGCTCCGGCGGCAGCATCTCCGCGACCGTGCGGGCCACGGCCTCGCGCGAGTCGGCGGGCTTCCACACCACGCCGGTCTCCTGGACGCGGCGGCCGAGGAAGGCCGCGATCACCCTGAGCTCGGACTGGACGTCGTCGACGTCGTCCGCCGCCCGGGGGATGACCCGGTCCAGTTCCTCGCGGTTGTGGTCCACGTAGGCGCTGATCAGCGCGATCGCGGTCTCCCTGACGTGGTCCGGCAGGTCGTGCTCGGGTGTCGGGTCGCTGTGGGGCGCGTTGTCGTCGGAGGACACGGGGTGGGTCCCTTCAAGCTGCTGGGTCTGATGGCTCCATGATGCCGCCTCGGCGCCGTTCCGTTGCGCAGGCCGGGGCCGGGCGCGGGGGTGTCCGCGCAACGCGAACACCCCCGGCTGAGACGGCCGCGACGAAGCGTCCGTCGCGGTGCTGGTCGGCCGATCGGGCGGCCGTCCGTGGGCGTCAGTAGTCCGGGCGCAGCGGCAGGTGAGCGTCGGTGCCGTCCAGCTTCACTCCCAGGATCTGGTGGAGCTGCACCACGTCCCGCTCGAAGCCCAGCACACACCCGGCCATGTAGAGCCGCCACACTCGCGCGGTGCCCTCCCCGACCTCGGCGACGGCCTTCTCCCAGTCGCGTTCGAGGTTGGCGCCCCAGTGGCGCAGGGTCAGGGCGTAGTGCTCGCGCAGGTTCTCCTGGTGGCGTATCTCGAAGCCCGCGTCGTTCATGGCGGTCTGGATCTGGGCGGGGCCCTCCAGCTCGCCGTCGGGGAAGACGTACCTGTTGATGACACCCTTGGTGTTCATGGGTTTGAGGTTGTTTCGGGGACGGGTGATGCAGTGGTTGAGCAGTCGCCCCCCTGGCACCAGCTTGGCGTTGAGCGAGGCGAAGTAGGCGTCCAGGTTCCGGGACCCGATGTGCTCGGTCAGCCCGATGGAGCTGATCCGGTCGAAGCTGCCGTCCGGCACGTCCCGGTAGTCCATGTGGCGGATCTCGGCGAGCCCGGTCAGCCCCTCCTGGGCGATCCTCTTCGCACCCCACTCCGCCTGTTCCTTGGACAGGGTCACGCCGACCGCCCTGACCCCGTGCTCACGCGCGGCGTGGCGCACCATGCCACCCCATCCGCAGCCCACGTCGAGCAACCGCATGCCCTTCTCCAGGCCCAGCTTGCGCGAGACCAGGTCGTACTTGCGGAACTGGGCGCTCTCCAGAGCGCCGTCGAAGGAGCCCACCCGATCCGGGGCACCGTCCTCCTCGTCGAAGACCGCGCAGGTGTAGGTCATCGACGGACCGAGGACCATCTCGTAGAACTCGTTGGAGACGTCGTAGTGGTGGTGGATCACCTCGGCGTCGCGCTGCTTGGAGTGCCGCATCCCCCGCCCCAGCAGGGTTCCCTGACGCATCTCCTGGGGCGGCGGCGCCACCCGGTTCACGAACTTGACCCAGCCCACCGAACCCACGATGGCGAGGAGGTCGCGGGCGGACACGTTGACACCCTCGGCGAAGGTGAAGTCCGCCATGTGTCTGAGCGCCGTGTACAGGTCGCCCTCCAGCTCCAGGTGGCCGGAGACGTAGGCGCGGGTCAGGCCCAGGGCGTTGGGCGACTGGGCCAGGTAGTTGACGGCCACCGGGGTCCGTACGTTCACCGCGACCTCACTGTCGGGGTCCCCCGCGGAGCTGCCGTCATAGGCGGTGAACCGGATGGGCGCGTCGGGTCCGACGACACGCTCGAAGATCTCTGCAAGCCGCATGCTCATGTCCTTTTTCCCTCCCGTACGCGGCCCCTGCCCACAGGTCGCCGCCCGGCGGTGCTGTCGACTGCTCGGCGAATGGGTGACTCAGCCGTTGCGTACGCACTTGGCGTACAGGTCAAGGAGCCGACCCTGGGGGTCGTAGGTCTCCTTGAGGCCCGCGTAGTCGGCGCCGTTGTAGAGCGCCCAGAAGTCGTCCTCCGAGTAGAAGGAGTCCGAGTACAGGGACTTGTGGCCGCCCAACCGGGTGACCTCCTCCTCGACCCTGCGGTTGTGGTGGCCGCGGCGCTGGCCGGGTTCGGTGTCGACCAGACCCCAGAACCCGAAGTTCACGTAGAGGCGGTCGTTCTCCAGGGGGTAGAGCGGCCAGACGTGCTCGTCGTCGGCGAGCCCGGCGCGGCGGGGCTCGCGGAGCCGGAGCGGGCACAACCACATGGGGGTCATGCCGATCTCCGCGTGGTAGAAGTCCAGGAACTCCGCCCCGCGCTCCACTCCGACCTCGATGTCCTGGATGAGGGGTTCCTGTTGCGGGCGGCCCCGGTAGTGGTTCAGGAGCCGGGAGAAGTCGGTGCGCCGGTCCCAGGCCACCAGCCTGCGGTAGACGTCGGAGCGCTTGAGGGAGCGCGGCCAGAACGGTCGCACGAACCGGTTCTGGGTGCCGAAGGCCCGGGAGCACCAGAACCAGTCGGTGTCCCAGCGCCACAGGTAGTCGTGCACGGTGAGGTAGTCGCCGGGGCCCGTGGAGCCGTCCTCCGGGTCGGCGTAGCGCGGGATCGAGCGGTAGTAGACGTCGTTGCCCGTGTAGTCGCCGGTCCAGGGGGCGTGGTCGGTGAAGCGGGCCAACGTCAGGTACAGCTCGTCGGGGCCGAACACCACCCCGTCCACGAAGTCCACGGGCGACCCCTCGTGGGCCACGTCGGCGCAGATCCGGGCGAGGGCGTCCATGGCCGCCGCGGAGTCGTGGAACCGCAGGTGGCGCAGGTGCACGTAGGGGGACACGGGGTCGAGTTCCACGCGCAGGCGCAGGGCGTACCCGAGCGTGCCGTAGGAGTTGGGAAAGCCGTGGAACAGGTCGCTGTGCGCGTTGTCCCGGGTGGCGGTGACGACCTCCCCGGAGCCGGTGAGGATCTCCATCTCCTGGACCGACTCGTGCGGGAGCCCGTTGCGGAAGGAGGAGGACTCGATCCCGAGTCCGGTGACGGCCCCGCCCACGGTGATGGTGCGCAGCTGCGGCACGACCGTGGGCATGAGGCCGTGCGGAAGGGTGGCGGCGACCAGCTCCTCGTAGGTGGTCATGCCGCCGACGTCGGCCAGTCGCTCGACGGGGTCGATGGAGATGACCCCGGAGAAGGCCGAGACGTCCAGTGCGGGGGCGGAGGACTCCTCGCGGAACCGGAACAGGTTGGAGGTCGGTTTGGCCAGCCGCACCGGGGCGCCCTCGGGAAGGGCCCGGTAGTCGCTCCGCAGCCGCTGGACCGCGGCGATGTGTTCCGCCAGCCCCGTACCCGCCGACGGCCCCCGTTGGGACCGGGGGCCGGAGTTGGAGGTCGTACCGGGCTGTTTCGGAGTCATACCGGGTTCCCCTGACTGTTGACGGCGCACAGCTTGGGTCGGCCAGGACCGGTGGTGGCATGCCGCGGCAGGCCGATCCCCTCAGTTCTACCTAGCGGTATCGGTCCACGGCCACCCCATTTCGGTACGTGTCTTACCCACTCTCGGGCACGGACGAAGGGGGTGCCGAAGGCAGGGGAGGGCGCCCTGGCGGCATCGGCCCCCTCCACTCCGCCCTTACCTGCGGTGATATGAGCGTTACGGCGGGGGCCACATAGGATGCGGTTCCATGCGCATCGCTCTCGTTGACTCCGGTATCGGCATGTTGTCCACGGCCGCCGCCCTGCACGCCGCCCGGCCCGACGCGGACCTCGTCCTGTCCATGGACCCGGACCACATGCCGTGGGGCCCCCGGAGCCCGGAACAGGTGATCGACCGGGCCCTGGCCGGTGCCCGCGCCGCCCTGGATGCGGCGGGCTCCCTGGACGCCGTGGTGGTGCCGTGCAACACGGCGTCGGTGCACGGGCTGAACCGGCTGCGCACGGAGCTTGAGCCGGACATTCCGGTGATCGGGACCGTCCCGGCCATCAAACCGGCGGCCGCCGCCGGCACGCCCATCGCGGTGTGGTCCACCGAGGCCACCACCAGCAGCGCCTATCAGAAGCGGCTCGTGGAGACCTTCGCCCGGGACGTGGCCGTGACCCAGGTCGCCTGCAAGGGCCTGGCGGAGGCCGTGGAGTCCGCCGACCCCTCCCTGGTCGGTGACGCGATCGCGTACGCGGCCTCCCTGACGCCACCGGAGGTCAGGGGTGTGGTGCTGGGCTGCACGCACTACGACCTGGTGGGCGAGGAGATCTCCAAGGCGCTGTCCGGCAGGGCCGAGCTGTTCACCGCGGACCGCGCCGTGGCCGCCCAGACACTGCGCAGGATGGGTGTGACCGACGAGGCCGAGGAGGGGACGTCGGAGGCCGCCTCCGCGGACCGGCCGGGGCGAGTCACCGTCCTGGCAAGCGGTCGACCCGCACAGCTCCCCCCGGCGGCCCTGACCTACCCGGCCGGCCGCTCACTCCTGCCCCGCTGACCCCGGCACCAACATCGGCGCCGGGGTGGAGGGCTCAGCCTCCGACCCCGTACCTCACCGCCCCCGCGGCCTCCTGGGGCTCCCGGGCGGGTGGATGGTCCGGAACCTGCGGGTGGTCGTCGACCTGCGGGTGCGCGGGAGCGGGCCGGTGTTCACGCACCGGCGGGTACTCCGGGACCGACGGGCCCTCGACCGCCTGAGGGCGGCTCGGAGCCGCACGCTCCTCCCGCACCGCCGCGTGGTCCGGGAACAGCCGCGGGTCGCCGACCCCCGGGTGGTCCGGAACCGACCGGCGGCCACTCACCAGCGACTGTTCCGGAAGCGACCCGCGATCCGGGACCAACGCGCCCGCGGCCAGAGTGCGGACGAGGTCGCGCACCCCGGCGGTGTCGTTGTCGTGCAGCAGCGTCTCCAGCAGTGACAGGGCGGCGCGCTGGTCGCCCGGCTGCTCGCGGACGTGGCGCCACTGGGGTTCGGTGGCCACGTCGGACAGCATCAGGGTGCGGCCCACCTGCCCCAGCGCGCTCAGCAGCGCGGAGTCGTGCGGCCGCTCCATGAGCGCCACGTTCACCTGCTCCGCCTGCTGCTCGGGGTTGACCTCCTCGGCCTTCTGCGCGCGGAGGAAGTCCAGGATGCCCCCGGAGGGTGCCAGGGGAAGGATGGCCTCCATCCCCCGCACCATCGACCTCACCTCCATCAGGTCGCCGGTGATCTCCTCGGCGCCGCCGAGTTCCCGGATGAGGCGTTCGGCCCGCTGCGCGGAGCACTCGGCGACCCACCGCGCGCCGCGGCCGCTGGCCAACCGGGACGCGGACAGGGCGAGTTCGGCACCACGTCGGGGCGCCCCGACCCGCTCGAAGTATCGGGACCAGGTGGTCACGCGTACGCCCAGGCGCCAGTCGTTGCGGACACTCCCCTGGCAGACCAGGTTCTCCACCGCCTCCACCCACGCCGAACGCAGCTTGGGGTAGGTCTCGGCCTCCTCCACGGTGGGCAGGAGTCCGATGGCCTGGCGGGCGTCGCACAGCCCCAGGCGGGCCAGCCAGGACAGCAGACGGGCGCGCTCGAAGCGGATCATCCGCAGCAGCGCGGCGCGACGCGGGTTGACAGCGGAACCGTCCCCGCCTCTGCCGCCCAGGTCGAGCTCGGCCTCCATCCGGTCCAGGGCGTCCAGGGCGTCGGTGTGCTTGTCCTGGTGACGAAGAGCCCTGACCAGGGTGAAGACACCTTCAGCGCCGAGCACGGCCGGACCGGTGGCGGTGTGGTCGTAGCGACGCAGCTCCGCCTCGGCGCGGTCGGCCTGCCCCTCGTCGATGAGCAGGTGGACGCGGGCCAGGGTGAAGCCGGGCCAGGCCGGGGTGCCCTCCCAACCGGACAGGCGCCGGGCGGAGAGGAGTTCGCGGCGCTGGTCGGTGGTTCCCCTGGCGTCGATGTTGGCGTGGCAGCGGACCAGCGTCTCCAGGGCGGAGACCGGCAGCGGCCCGTACTGGTTCGGCGCGGGCTCGTCCTCGACCACGGCTTTGGCCTGGTCCAGGGCGCGACGCCCCTCCGCCAACGCCCCCACGCGCACGGCGAGCGGCCAGTGCGCCAGGAAGAACAGGGTCGGTGGACCGAACACCCCCGGGACCGAGGCCGGAACGGCCGTGGGTGCGGGGTTGTCGGACTTCGCGGCCTCGGCGACGAGGCGGCGGGCGGTACGCATCGCCGACCTGGCCAGCGCCTCCACCTTGACCGCGTCGCCCGCCTCGCTGAGTACGGGCAGCTCTGTGACGGCTTCGGCGAGTTCGTCCTGCCCGGCGGCGCGGAGTTGGCGTCCGGTCTCCCCCACCCATGTCCACATCGTCATGGTGTCTCCCCCCTGTGCCATGTGCGACAGAACGTAGCAGCGTGGTGACAGAGCTGTCTGGAGAACGCGCAAACCCGCTACTGCTCGGGCGCTCTGGCCCCTCTGCGGCTGGATCACGGCGGATAGACTCGGAGACGGCCAGCGAGCGGCTGGCTGAGGCGGCACGAGGGAGACATGAGCGCCGATGGGATGGCGAGACCGGTTCGGACTCCGCAAGGCCAATCGCAAGGGAAAGGCCCGTTTCGACCGCGCCTCCGAGGATTCGGACATCAAGGCGCTGATCGAGTTCGCCAAGAGCCGGGTGGGGGTGGAGTTCTTCGTGGAGCCCGAAACCTTCGCCACACGGGCCACAGCGGTCGCCGTGGCCACGGACGGGGAGTGGATCCGACGGCGCTGCGGGTCCCCCGAGGTACTCCGCAAGGTGGCGAGCAACCTGGCCAAGCCGGCGTACGACGTACAGATCGTGGGCTATCCCCAGCGCATGCGCGACTGGACCGAGCGGAACAAGCGCGGCCTGTCCATGGACGACTGATCCCCGACCGGTGCGGGCGGAGCATACCTCCCCAAGGTGAGACCGGCCACGTCCACACCCCCTCTGAGCACGTCCGAAACCCGTCACCCGGTCATTTTGGGCATTGATGACGAGTCCTTGCCGCGACTTCCTCGCCGAACGGGTTCCCTAACGACCTCCATCCGTCGCATACTCGCCTGGGAGGGGGGACTCTGATGAAGCAGGATCTCACTGCCTTGTGTTGCGAATGCGGCATGGTTCGCGAGGTGAGCGACCACCAGAGTGTCGGCGAGGCGCAGTCCGCGTACGGGCTGGCCCGCTGTGTGGTCTGGCGCAAGTGCCGCCCATGCGGCTACCGCACCTACCACGCCTACCTGCGAACCGACGAGGAACGCGACGAGCTGGAGGATGCCCTGCGGCTCGACGGCGCACTGGCCGCCGAGGCCCTCGACGAGGAGGTCGAGCAGCTCCGGCTGTGCGGCGTGGAGATCGGTCACGCCCCCGTGCCGGCGATCTGGGACGGCCAGTCCGTCGGCATGGTGACCCAGCGGCTCACCGACCACGCCTACTCGATCGTGCTCGACCCCGAGGCGTCGGTGGTGTCCCGGCTCAAGCTCATCGACATGATGTGGAACGAGCTTCTGGTGGGCGATCACGACGACCGGTGGCAGATCCAGGAGCCGGAGAACGACTCCCCCGGATACGCGGTCCGGCTCTTCGGCTACCGCACACGCGGCTGAACCGGCACGACGCCGGAACAACACGGGCATCGAACGGGCGCGGGGCACGAGGCCCCGGCTCGATCTCGGCGACGGCAGCGGCCGGGCACCCCTGGGGCCCGGCCTCCGTCATGTGGCCCCCGCACCGGTCCTACGGCCGCAGGACCGTCCACGGCGGCGCCGGGCGAGGTCGGTGCGATCAGGCCGCGGACTCGTCCCGTCCCGCCGCGGCCTTCTCGGCCAGACGGCGCAGGGCCGAACGGGCGACCTCGGGGTCGGCCGTGCCCCAGTAGGGCGGCAGTGAGGCCCGCAGGAAACCCCCGTACCCGGCGGTGGCCAGTCTTGGATCCAGGACCGCGATCACCCCCCGGTCGTCGGTGGAGCGCAGGAGGCGACCGGTGCCCTGTGCCAGCAGCAGCGCGGCGTGGGTGGCCGACACCGACAGGAAACCGTTGCCCCCGTGCGCGGAGACGGAGCGCTGGCGTGCCGAGGCCAGCGGGTCGTCGGGGCGAGGGAAGGGGATGCGGTCGACGATCACCAGTTGGAGCGAGGGCCCCGGCACGTCCACGCCCTGCCACAGGGACAGGGTTCCGAACAGGCAGGAGCGTTCCTCCTCGGAGAAGCGGCGGACCAGCTGCCCGGTGGAGTCCTCGCCCTGGCACAGGATGGGCTGGTCCAGGCGCTCGCGCAGCTCGTCGGCGGCCTGCTGCGCGGCGCGCATCGAGGAGAACAGGCCGAGGGCGCGGCCGTCGGAGGCCTCGATGAGCTCGGCGATCTCGTCGAGGTAGGCGTCCGAGAGCCCGTCCCGGCCCGGTTTGGGCAGGTGTCGGGCGACGTAGAGAATGCCGCTGCGGCCGTGGTCGAAGGGCGACCCCACGTCCAGTCCGCGCCAACGGGGCTCCCCGGCTGCCCGGTGCGGACCGTCCTCGTCGGCGTCCTGCGTCGTCTCGACCTCCGGGGTGCCCGGGGTCGGGGCGGACTCGGCCGCGGTTGCTTCGCGGGCGGCCCGTTCGGCGGCCTCCTGGGTGACCTCTCGGCCCAGCCCCCACTGCCGGGCCAGAGCGCCGAAGTCGCCGCCCAGGGTGAGGGTGGCGGAGGTGAGCACCACGGGGCGGTCGCCGAAGAGCTTCTCCCGGAGCAGACCGCCCACGGCGAGCGGAGCGACGTTGAGTGTCGGCGGACGCGCGGGGACCTTGGTGAGCCAGACGATCTCGGTGCGGTCGCGCAGCGGCGGCTCGAAGGACTCCAGGATCCGTTCGGCCGCCTCACGGACCTCGGCGAGAGCGGCCAGGGCCAGACGGCGGTCGGAGGCGGTGTCCGGGTCGAGCTCGCCCGGGGAGGGGCCGATCGCGGCGACGCAGGCGGCGGAGGCGTCACGCGCCGCCGCCACAGCCCCCGCGAGGCCCTCGTCGATGTGGTCCAGGCGCCCCTCGGGCACCTCGGTGAACATCAGGGCCAGCCCGTCCGCGCACTCGCTGAGCCGTTCGCTGATGCCCGGTTCGACCAGGCGGGCGGCGCGCTTGGCGGCGGTGGTGACGCTGCGTTCGGTGAGGCTTCCGGTGGCCACGGAGGTGGCCCGGTCGACGAGTTCGTGCGCCTCGTCGATCATGATCGTGTTGTGCTCGGGCAGGATGTGGTAGCCCTGCGACATGTCGATGGAGAGCATGGCGTGGTTGGTGACCACCACGTCCACGCCGGTGGTGGCCTCGCGGGCGAACTCGGCGAAGCACTCCTGGCCGAAGGAGCACACGCGGGCGCCCATGCACTCGTTCCCGCCCACGGAGACCTGGCGCCAGGCCAGGTCGCTCACGCCTGGCACGAGTTCGTCGCGGTCCCCGGTGAGGGTCTCCTCCGCCCACTCGTGCACTCGGGCGACCTGGCGACCCAGTGAGGAGAGCTGACGGGCGTCGAAGAGCTCGCTGCCCTCGGCCTCCTCGTCCGAGGCGGTCTGCATGCGGTTGCGGCAGAGATAGTTGCGGCGCCCCTTGAGCACCGCGAACGTGGGTTCGCGGTGCAGCAGCGGGGACAGCGCTCGGGCCAGGCGCGGCAGGTCGCGGTCGATCAGCTGGTTCTGGAGCGCGATGGTCGCGGTGGAGACGACCACGGGGGTCCTCGTCGCCATCGCGTGTCTGATCGCTGGCACCAGGTACGCCAGGGACTTGCCGGTGCCGGTACCGGCCTGGACCACCAGGTGTTCGCGTTCTTCGACCGCCTCGGCGACGGCGCCTGCCATGGTCTGCTGACCCTCTCGGCTGCTGCCGCCCAGGGCCTTGACGGCCGCGCCGAGCAGAGTGGGAACGTCGGGGAGATCTGCCACGGATCGACAGTACCCGCCGGTGACGACAGGTTCGGCGTCGTCCACAGGCACGGTTCGCGGCCCGGCCCGGTGGCCGGGCGGCGGACTCCGGGTCAGACCAGGGTGCGGACCAGCGCCTCCAGCTGGTCCATGGACTCTCCCGCGCCGGTCTCCATGCCGGAGGCGAGCATGCCGTCGCGGTCCTCCACGCTCTGGAAGACGGCGGTGGAGGTGTAACGCGTGCCTCCGTCGGCCTCCTCCAGGCGGTGGGTCTCCATCAGGACGTGCCCGGGCATGCCCTCGAACTCGAAGGTCTGGGTGAAGCTCCCGGGCGCGCTCACGTCGTGGATGACGCCGTGGAAGGCGTACTCCTGCCCGTCCGTGTCGCGCTCGACGATCCGCCAGTTCCCCTGGGAGCGGAAGTCGTACCGGTCGATGACGGTCTCGGTGTCCTTGAGGCCCCACCACTTCGGCAGCAGTCCGGGGTCGGTCATGGCACGGAAGACGACGTCACGGGGTGCGTCGAAGGTGCGGGTCATCACGATGTCCTGACGGCCCGGCTCGGCGACGATGCTGAGGTCACTCATGGCTCTGTTCTCCTCCGGTACTGCTCTGCAGCCTGCGTAGTTCCTCGTCCAGGCGGGCGAAGCGCCCCTCCCAGTGGTCCCGGTAGCGGTCCACCCACTCGTTGACCTGCTCCAACGGTGCTGAGTCCAAACGGCAGGGGCGCCGCTGGGCCTCCCGCCCCCGGGTGATGAGTCCGGCCCGTTCCAGGACCTTCAGGTGCCGGGAGACCGCCTGGAGGCTGATGTCGAACGGTTCCGCCAGGGTGTTGACGGTGGCCTCGCCCTCCGCGAGCCGGGCGAGGATCGCCCGACGGGTCGGGTCCGCCAGTGCGGCGAAGGTGAGGCTGAGCGGGTCGTCCGCCATCTGCGCATTCAACCTTTCTGTTAATCAACCAACATGTTGATTATGCGCCCGCAGTATCCCCGGGTCAAGGGCACGCGGGGGCGACGGCCCGCCGTCAGGCGTGCCGCACACCCCTCGGGTCGCTCACCGTGGCTTCGACACCGGCGTCGGCCAGCTCGGAGAGTTCGGCGGCCAGCAACGACCTTGCGGCGTCGCTCAGCCCGGACACCCGTTCCAGGGCCACACTCACCGAGGTCACCCGTGCGTCGTCGATCGCCTCCTCCAACCGGGAGACCACCTGCTCCGCGGCGAGGAAGTCGATCTCGCCCCGCAGCCGCACGTCGAGCCGGCTCCCGTCCCTGGTCACGCTGTGCATCGGGGAGGGCGGTTCCGAGGGAGTCTGGAGCATGTGCAGGTCGTAGTCGTCGGAGAGCCGCTCCAGGGCGGCCACCCCGCGCACGCTGTTGCCCGCGTCGTCCAGCGGCGGGCTGAACACCCCCACACCGAACGCGCCCGGAGCGGCCGCGAGGATGCCGCCGCTCACCCCGCTCTTGGCCGGGATGCCGACCCGTAGCCCCCACTCCCCCGCGTGGTCGTACATGCCGCAGCTGGACATGATCGAGAGGGTGTGCCGCGCGGTGCGCTGGGAGACCACCCGCTCCTCCGTCACCGGGTTGACCCCGCCGACCGCCAGCGTGGCGGCCATGACCGCCAGGTCGCGCACGGTGACGCTGAGGGAGCACTGGCGGAAGTAGTCCTGGACGGCGTCCTCGACCTGCCCCACCAGCACTCCTCCGGCCAGGCTCAGGTACCCGAGGGCACGGTTGCGGTGTCCGGTCTCGGCCTCGGAGCGGAACACGTCCTCGTCCACTTCCAGCTCGCGACCGGCGAAGGACGACAGGACCGACCGGATGCGGTCGAAGCGCCTGTCGGGCTCCGCGCTCTCCACAAGGGAGGTGGTCACGATGGCCCCGGCGTTGATCATGGGGTTCTCGGGACGACCGTGCTCGTCGAGGCTGATCGCGTTGAAGGGCTCACCGCTGGGTTCGGCGCCGACGTGTTCGTGCACCGTGTCCAGCCCGAGCTGCTCCACGGCGATCGCGTACACGAAGGGCTTGGAGATCGACTGGATGGTGAACGGGAGCTCGGACTCCCCCACGCAGTAGGAGCGGCCGTGCGCGCTGACCGCGGCGATCCCGAACAGTCCGGGATCGACACCCGCCAGTTCGGGGATGTAGTCCGCCAACCGACCACCGGTGAGCCCGGCGACCTCCTCGCGGATCTTGTCCAGCACCTGGCTGACGGGGCTGGTCTCGTCGGCGGATTCGTGGTCCATCCGCCCAGTCTAGGAAGGCGGGAGCGCGCACTGTCCCCGGCCACGCGGGTGGTGGCCCGCCCAACAGGCAGGGTGACCCGGAAACGAAGAAACGACCCGGCGAGCGCCTTCACGCGGAAGCAGGGGCGGCCGGGTGCGTGAGCTCCCGCGAGCGCACACCGGGCGACAAGGGGGTCGCCCCCGAAGATGCGACGCGACGACCCGGCGGGGCGGCGAAGTGAGTAGGCGCCCCAGAGGGCGCACAACAAGGGCTCGGGGGTCGCTCCCCCCGAGCCCTCGAAAACAGGAACGGACCGCGGCGAGGAGGACGAAGTCCCCCGAGCAGCAGCCCGTTTCTCGTGGAGCTATGGGGATTCGAACCCCAGACCTCCTCCATGCCATGGAGGCGCGCTACCAACTGCGCCATAGCCCCGTGTGCCTTGCGGCGACGGTCCGATTCTATCGGATGTACGGCGGTGCCGTGAACATATTTCGAGTCACACCGCGGGTGTTCGACGCCGTTCCGAGTTCACCGGGCCTTCAGCCGGGACACCCCCATGTTGGACATGCCCGTTTCCGGGGTACCGGATGGTGGCTTGAGTCTGGAAATCCCCCGAATGAGAGGCTTCCCCCGGATGCGTGTCCGTTTCCTGATCCCGACGGTGCTCACAGCGCTCCTCTTGGCGCTGGGGGCGTTCCCCGTGTCCGCCGCACCTCAGGGCACCCTGTCCCTGACCGAGGGCGAGGACTTCACCTTCGCCTACTCCACCTCCGAACCGCACGCCACCAACTGGATCGGGCTCTACCGCTCGTCCGGCGGCGGGCCCGTGGACGAGGAGTACGTGGCTCCCTCCCTCGTCTGGGAGTACGCGCCCGAGTCCGAAGGGACCGTGCGGCTGTCCGCCGACTCCCTGGAACCCGGCTCCTACACCGCCTTCCTTTTGGCACGTGACGGCTACGCGTGGCTGGCAGAACCGATCGAGGTGCGGCTGTCGGCCGGAGGTCCGATCTCCTTCCCCGTGGAGGAGGCCACGCTGCACAACGCCCGCCAGGGTCAGGCCTACGAGGCGCACTTGGGCGGACTGGTCTCGGGTGCGGGTGCCGAGTTCACGAAGGTGAGCGGGGACGCCTGGGTCGAGGTCGCCGCGGACGGAACCCTCTCAGGCACCCCGCGCGCCTCGGCTCGACGTGAGCCGGGTGTCTCCCGCCCCGACCGCTCCTCGGCGACGGTGACGGTGGAGGCCACCGGCGAGGACGGCTCCTCCGCGCGCCTGGACGCCACCATCCCCGTGCGCCGCCACAACGAGCCGCTGGTCGACGAGTTGGGCGTCATGAGTCTCAACACCTGGCACGGTGGCACGCAGGTCAACGGCTACCACGAGAAGCAGGTGCGCTTCCTGCTGGAGAGCGGCGCCGACGTCGTCGGGCTCCAGGAGACGCAGGGCACGCACGCGGCCCGACTGGCGCAGGCCCTTGGCTGGCACCACTGGCAGGGGTCGGGCAGCCTCGGGGTGATCAGCCGGTACCCGATCGTCGAGGAGTACGGCGAGGTCAACGCCTCCGGCGGCGTGCGGATCGCCTTGGACGGCGAGGAGTCCCAGGTCAACCTGTGGAACGTGCACCTGGGATACACCCCCTACGGTCCCTACGACTTCTGCTTCGACGGCATGGACGTGGACCGGGTCCTGGAGCGTGAGGCGGAGTCGGGTCGCACCCCGCAGATCACCGACACCCTGGCCGCGATGTCCGACCAGGTCGACGCCGCCGACGAGGTACCCGTGCTGCTCGTGGGTGATTTCAACGCGCCCTCGCACCTGGACTGGACCGATGAGCTGAGGGAGAAGAACTGCGGGTACGCGGACGTGCCCTGGCCGACCTCGGTTCTGCCGACGGAGGCCGGGTTCACGGACTCCTACCGCGCGGCCAACCCGGACCCGGTGAGCTCTCCGGGTCTCACCTGGTCACCGCTCTTCCCGTTCCACGAAGGCTCCACCGGCCCCGTGGAACCGCAGGACCGGATCGATTTCGTCTACCACGCGGGTGACCTCACGGTCCGGGAGTCTCACGACCTGGTCGTCGGGGACCCCACACCGGCCCCGGAGCACGCCGACAACGAGTGGACCACGGACCACGCCGCGGTGCTGACCTTCTACTCGCTCACCTCATAGACGCTGCGCCCCTCGCCGGTCCGGGGAGGGGCGCGGCCCCTCCCTTCCGGCATCCGTGAGGGCGGGCGGGACTCCCGGTACCTTGGGACGACGGTGCCAAGACGCTCTGGGGGAGGAGAGTCCGGTGAGCGACGAAGGGAACCCGCACGTCGCCGCCCTGCTCCGTTGGGAGGAGCACGGCGCTCTGTGGCGGGTGGTGGCACGCACCGGCGGCACGGTGACCGTGTCGATGCTCACCTGCGACGGCGGTACCGAGGTGGACCGCGTCACCTCGGACGACCCCGAACTCCTCTCCTTCCTCGGTCAGCGAACCAGCTCCGAAGAGCCGTTCAGCCCCGATCCTCGGCGATCGACCTGATCCCCTCCAACCTGCGGTCCCAGGCGGCGGCGATGCCGCGCAGGTCCCGTCCGACCTCGTCGAGGCGGGCGCCCTCCACCTCGTGAAGGACCGAGCGCCCGCTGCGCCTCGTGCGCACCAGCCCGACCGCGCGCAGGACCTCCAGGTGCTTCACGATCGCCTGCCTGGAGACGGGCAGCTCCCGGGCCAGCTCCGAGGCGGAGGCGGGCTCCCTGCCCAGCCGGACCAGGATGCTCCACCGGGTGTCGTCCCCCAGGGCGGCGAAGACCGGGGGCAGTGCGGTGTCCACGGCCTCATCTCCCCCGCGTGGCGGAGAGGTGCTCGGTGAGGGTGGTGAGTCCGCCGTTCCAGCCCTCGAGTTCCACGGCGGCGTTGTCCGCCGCGTCACCGAACCGCGCCGCCAGGGCGTCGAACCCCACCTGGGTGACGGTGAGCAGACTCCCCGTACCCGAGGCCCTGACCTCGAAGGTCACCAGGGTGCTGTCGTCCGCCCCGGGATCGGTCCCGGGCTCCATGGCGATCCGGTAGGCGAACCTGCGCGGCGCGTCCACCTCGACGACCCCGCCCCGGAAGGTTCCGTGCTCGGCCCAGCGCAGCTCCATCGGTGCTCCCGCGCGGGGTTCGAAATCGGCGCCGTCGAAGGCGTACCAGGCCGCGAAGTGCTCCGGCGTCGTCAGGACCTCCCAGAGCCGCTCCGGGCTGGCCTCCACGTGCACGGTGCGTTCGACCGTCAACGGATCGAGCAGACCGCGTGCGGCGGCGAGCTCGATCTCCCACCCCTCGACCTGTCCGGCGACGTGGCGGCGCGGTTCGGCCTCGGCCAGACCCAGCCCCTCGAACCCGCTCTCCACGACCGTCAGCGTCACACCGCCCGGCCGCTCACGAATCCGGATCTCCACCTGCGTGGACTGATCGTCGTCCACCCTGCCGACCCAGCTGAACACGGCGTGGTGTGGCGGATCGAGCTTCTCCGTCCGCACCCGGAACACCCCGTGCGTGGGGTCGTGCACGAGGTGCACACCCTCCTCGACCTCCTCGATTCGGTGGTCGACCACCCGGCCGTCGTTGATGAACCATCCCGGCCGCGAGACGAGCCCCCAGACCCGCTCCGCGGTGGCGTCGATGTCCACCTGTCGTTCGATCCTGTCCATACCAACCCCCCTTGTGCAACCCCAGGATTGCACATGAGCCAGCCAAACTGCAACCAATACATTGCATCATCCTTGTGCCGATCAGTCCATCCGGACTAAAATCCGTCCATACGGCCTAACTCGTTCGGAGCCCCCCATGACCCCACTCCTGTGGTCCGGAGCCGTCGGCTCCTGGCTGTTCGTCGCCGTCTTCCTGCTGGACGGCCTCACCCGACCCGGGTACCACCCGGTCAGGCAACCCGTCAGCGCCCTCGCGCTCGGACCGCGCGGCTGGATCCAGACGACCAACTTCGTCCTCTGCGGTCTGCTGATCGCGGCCGGGGCCACCACCCTGCCCACCGCCACCGACGGCTATGCGCTGGCCCTGGGCGCGGGAGTGCTCGGACTCGCCCTGGTGGCCTCGGGAATCTTCCGCATGGACCCGATGCGCGGTTACCCGCCCGGCACCCCGGACTCCACCCCGCAGGAGTACTCCACTCGGCACCAGGCGCACGACTGGGCGGGCACGGTGGTGTTCCTGCTGCTGCCCGGGGTCGCGCTCATCGCGGTCCTCGAACTCGCGGACCCGGCCTGGAAGGTGGGATCGGGGATCGTCGCCGCGGCGTCCGCTGTGGCGGCCGGCGCGTTTGGCCACCTGTGGGAGCAGGACTCGCCCAGGGTGGGCCTGGTGCAGCGAGCCGCGATCACCGTCAGCCTGGTCTGGCTCGGCTGCCTGTTCGCCTGGGCGGCTACCTGAAGTCCGCCGCGTGATCACGCGCGGGCCGCCCGACGGCCTCCCGCAGGGTCGGCGCTGACTCCGATTGGAGGACCTCCGAGCCCTCCGGGTCCGACTCACCTCCGGAGTAGTGCTCGAACCCCCACAGGAAGTCGGCGTTCTCCGCAGCGAATCCCCCCTTGGCCAGATGGTCTCCCTCTCCGTGAGGGGATCGACCACCTCGAAGCGCACCGGTTCCCCGATCGCGGCCACCTGTTCCCGGCGGCTCACCAGCTCCGGCCCGTTCAGCGTGTACGCCATCCCGGCGTGGCCCTCCCCCACCAGCGAGGCCACCGCCGCATCCGCGATGTCCCGCTCGTGCACCGGGTACCAGGCCTCCTCCGGCGACGCCTCACCAACCGCCGAGCCCTGATCGAAGGCCCCCACAGCCACAGCTTGTTCAACGCGAACTCCCCCGGAACGCACGTGCGTCCATGCAACCAGGGGTCGAACACTCGATCCAGCCACAGACGAGACGCCACATGAGGACGGCGGCGCCGGACTCCGGATGGACGGACAGAATCCACCAGCGCCAGCCAGGCACGAGCGAGGTGAGCGGAAGCACCCACGCGGCCACAGACCAGACGCGTCACAGAAACAGAAGGAAGCGTGGGTTGAACGGGGATCCGGGCGATCACATCAGCCGTGGACGAGCCGCCTCGGTGAGCGCGGCCACGCGCGAGCAGGGGCGGCGAGGTGCGCGAGCTCCAGCGAGCGCACACCGGGGGGCTCGGGGGGTCGTCCCCCCGAAAACAGGAACGGACTGCGGCGAGGAGGACGAAGTCCCCCGAGCAGCAGCCCGTTTCTCGTGGAGCTATGGGGATTCGAACCCCAGACCTCCTCCATGCCATGGAGGCGCGCTACCAACTGCGCCATAGCCCCTGGTAGGCCGGGCGGTTTCCCCGCTCGGCACACTTCAACTCTACAGGAAGTCAAGGGTGGGTCGGACCAGGATGAAACCTTGGATGGCCTTCTGGTGTTCCCCGGCGTGGGGGCTGGTCTCGGTCGGGCCGAATACTCTGGTGGCGTGGCCGAATCAAAGCTTGAAATCCAGATGCTGCATGACCGCCTGTTGGTGAAGACGGTCCCGGACAAGAGTGAGCGGCGCAGCAGCGCGGGTCTGGTCATCCCGGACACGGTGAAGCTGGCGACCCGGTTGGCCTGGGGTGAGGTGCGCGGCGCCGGAACGGGCGCGCGTCACGTGAAGACGGGTGACCGTGTGCTCTTCGATCCCGAGGAGCAGGGTGAGGTCGAGTTGAACGGTGAGCGTTACGTGATCCTGCGGGAGCGGGACGTCCACGCGATCGCGAACGAGGCGCCCGATCGGGGCACCGGTCTGTACTTGTGAGGGTCGACCGGCCCCGAGCGGTCAGTCCGCCCTTCACCGCGAGACGGCCTTGACCAGTGACATCAGGCACATGTTGTGTGCCTCGAAGGCGGGGACCCTGGCCGTGGTCACGTGGAGCCAGCCCGCGTAGAGGGTGGACCACATGAGCTGCTGTGCCCACAGCGGCGTGATCCGGGGGTCGATGGTGCCGTCCTCGTGCCCGCGCTCGACGATCTCGTAGAGGGCGAGGTCGCTGGGCCCGCACTCCTCCTCATCCTGTGCCTGCACGGTCTCGTCTCCGGCGAAGGAGAGCATGGCGGTCTGGCGGAGCGCGAAGTACTCGGACACGAGTCGCGAGAAGGCCTCGATGGCGGTGCCCTCGGTGGTGCGTGCGCGTTCGGTGGCCTCGTTGGCCAGTTCGTCGGTGTAGTCGACGAGGGCGGTCACGAGGTCGGCGCGTTCGGGGAAGTAGCGCTGGAGCGTACTCCGCGCCACCCCGGCGCGTGTGGCCACCTGGGACAGTGGCGCGGCTCGGTTCTCGCCCAGCACGTCGACGGCGGCGTCGAGGATCGCCCGGCGGGTTCGGGCGCGGGTTCTGGTCTCTTCCTCAGAGGGAGCGCTCTTCACCATGCCCTCATAGTAGGGGCGTCGGTAATCTGTTGACAATAATCGGGCACCTATGACCTAATTTCATCCATGACTGCTCATCCACCGGTAGAACATGCCCCACCCGACCCTTCGGACAGAACCACGCAGGAGCCGCGCTTCGCCCAGTTGAGGGTGCTCTGGTCCTTCGTCCGCCCGTACCGGAGCAAGCTCCTGCTGGGCCTGGTCCTCGCCCTGTTCGGCTCGGCCCTGGAGCTGGCCAACCCGATGGTGGTCAAGCTCGTCCTGGACACCATCTCCGACGCGGGCAGCCTCGCGATGCCCATCGCGATCCTGCTCAGCCTGTTCTGTGTCGGTCTCGTCACCGGCCTGTGGCACTGGATCGTGCTCGGGACCGTCGCCGAGAAGGTCGTCCTGGAGGCCCGCACCTCCCTCGTCCGGCGCTACTTCCGGGCAGCCCTGTTCCCGATGTCCAAGCGCTCCTCCGGCGAACTCGTCACGAGGGCCACCTCGGACACCGTCCTGCTGAAGGAGGCCGCCTCCAGCAGCATCATCAGCCTGGTCAACGGCGGTGTCCTGATGATCGGGACCCTGGTCATGATGGGCGTCCTCGACCTGGTCCTGCTGAGCGTCACCGTCGTCGCGGTGGTCGTCGTCACGGTCCTGTTCCTCACTCTGATGCCCGCCATCGCCAGGGCCCAGGAGAGAGCCCAGAACTCCCTCGGGCTCATGGGCGGGGTGCTCGACGGCTCCCTGCGCGCGATCCGCACGGTGAAGGTGAGCCGGGCCGAGGAGCGTCTGGGCTCGCAGATCCTCGAACACGCCGAGGACGCCACCCGGCACGGCATCCGCTCGGTCCGGCGCGAGGCCCTCGCCTGGACCATCGCCTTCGGCGGCGTCCAGCTGGCAATCATCGCCATCCTCGGTGTGGGAGCGATGCGGGTGGCCTCGGGTGAGATCGCGGTCTCCACTCTGGTCGCGTTCCTGCTCTACGCCTTCACCCTGATGAACCCGGTCATGGAGCTCTCCCAGAGCGTGACCACCCTCCAGTCGGGGATCGCCGCCGCCAAGCGCATCCGCGAGGTGGAGGCCATCCCGCTCGAACCGACCGCCGAGGGCCCGAGCGGTTCCGTTCCGGGGACCGGCGACGGTCACGGGGGGCCGCTGTTGGAGCTGCGCGGGGTCACCGCCCGGTACGCGCCCGGGGCGACCCCCGCGTTGGAGGGGGTCGACATGGCCATTCCCAGACGCGGGCACACCGCGATCGTCGGTCCCTCCGGAGCCGGAAAGACCACGGTCCTGTCGCTGCTTCTACGGTTCCTGGAACCGGAGGAGGGCCGGATCACGGTCAACGGCACGCCCTACCGCGAACTGTCCCCGCAGCAGGTGCGCGGTCACTTCGCCTACGTCGAGCAGGACACCCCTGTGGTGCCCGGCACCATTCGCGAGAACCTGCTGTTCACCAACCCGGAGGCGACGGAGGACGACGTCCGGCGGGTCCTGGACGACGTCCTGCTGGCCGAGAAGGTCGCGGCCCTGGAGGAGGGCCTGGACACTCCGCTGGACGCCAGCTCGGTCTCCGGGGGCCAGCGCCAGCGCATCGCCCTGGCCCGGGCCCTGCTCGGCTCCCCGGACGTGCTGCTCCTCGACGAGGCCACCTCACAGGTGGACGCGATCACCGAGGCCGCCATCACCCGCAGCGTCCGCAGGCACGCGGACCGGGCGGCCGTGGTCACCATCGCGCACCGGCTGTCCACGGTGATCCACGCCGACCGCATCCTGCTGCTGGAGGACGGGAACATCCGCGCGCAGGGGACCCACGGGCAGCTTCTGGAGCAGGACGACCTGTACCGGAACCTGGTCTCCGCCCTGCACATCGCCGAGACCGAGGACCGCGACGAGGAGTTGGCCTCGGGGGCGCCGTCCGTGTGATCGGCGTTCCGGTGGCGAGTACGGGCTCGGGGCCCCGTACCCGCGAGTGGCGGCGAAGAGCGGGTCAGCGGCCGGGTTCGGCGGCGACCGGGCGACATTCGGAGGCCTCCCCCACGTCGAACACCGCGTCGCAGGAGTCCCGTACCGAGGAGTCGTGGGTGGCGATCACCACCGAGCAACCCTCCTCGGCCATCTCCGCCAGGGTGTCGATGACCATGGCGCCGTTGTCCTGGTCCAGGGCCCCGGTGGGCTCGTCGGCCAGGACCAGGCGGGGCCGCTTGACCAGGAGCCGGGCCAGCGCCACGCGCTGCTGCTCACCACCGGACAGGTGGTGCACCGGCTCCCGGTCCCGCCCGGCCAGACCGACACGGTCGAGCGCCTCCGCCTGCCGCGCCCGGTCACGGCGGACCACGTCGAGGTTCTGGCGCACGGTGGCGTTCTCGATCAGGGCGTAGTTCTGGAACAGGTAGCCGAGGTGGTCCCTCCGGAAGCGCCGTCGGCGCCCGGGTCCCAACCTGGTGACGGACCGGCCGTAGAAGAGGATCTCCCCGGAGTCGGGGGCCTCCAGGAGTCCGAGGCAGTTGAGGAGCGTGGTCTTGCCGCTGCCGGACGGCCCGACCAGCGCGAGCGTCTCGCCGGGACGGATGTCGAGGTTCACGCCCTCCCACAGGACGCGACGCCCGAAGGCCTTGCCTAGGTTGAGTGTGTTGATCACGCTGTGCTCCTTGGGATGGTCGGCCGGATCATGCCTGGGAGGCGCCCTCACGCACCACGCGGCGGTGGAAGCCCACGAGGGTGGCGGTGACGAGCAGGAGGCCGGACACGGCGATGGCCGCCGCGAGGAAGGGCTGGAGTGCGAGGGCCGCCGCTGGTTCGCCGGTCACCGGGTTGGCCGGGTCGGCGTGCCAGGCGAGCTCGGACCGGGTGCGCCAGAGGGCCCAGCCGACGAACAGCGCGGCCAGGGCGCCCTCCATCACGAGGAGCCTCCGGTGGATGGCGAGGAACCCCCACCCGGCCAGGTGGCGCGCGAAGATCTTCTGGGCCCGGGCGCGGACGTGGATGACGCAGACGGAGACGGCGGTCATCAGCAGCACGACCGTGGCCGCCGACAGGTTGAAGGTCTGGAGCCGCAGGTCGTGGACGAGCTGGGTCTGGATGTCCGCCGCGCTGGTGACGACCATCTGGAGGCCGTTGACGTAGGTCGAGAAGGGCGGTCGCGCGATCGACGCCTCGGCGAAACCGGGATCGGGGAAGACCAGTCCCCCGCTGGTCGCGTAGGAGACGTAGGTGTGGTCGTCCAGGACGTCGCCGTCGGGCAGGACCACGATCACCGGGTCCTCCAGGTGGGACCGGCTGTGGAAGTCCCCGGGCAGGTCCGAGCCGTAGGTGAAGATCCGCTGTCCGGTCGCGATGGTCGCGGTCCGGAACCCCTGGGCCGGTTCCCCACCGACGAACCGCAGCCAGGAGCCGAACCCCTCCAGGAGGGCGCCGGCCTCCTTGGCCCGGTCCTCGGGGATGAGGAGGCGCACCCCGGGTTCCCTGCCGAGGCGTCGCCCGTCGGCGGCGGTCACCACCTGCTGCTCCAGGTAGGTGTCGTTGACCACCAGGACGTCGAAGTCGGGGCGCGGTCTGCCGGGCGGCACGAGGTTCTCGCCCCTCTCCCGCGCGGTCAGGACCAGCTGGCCCTCCGTGTCGGCCTGGCGGAGCCAGCCCGCGACGAGACCCTCCATGTCCTCGCGCTCGTCCGTCAGGTCGACGCTTCCGGACAGGGTGACCCGCGATGCCTGCCCCGCCTGCTCGTAGCTGTCGAGGCTCTGCTCCTGGGCGCGCACGTTCTGGGCGGAGACAACGACGTGCCCGATCACCACGAGCACGAAGACCAGTGCCGGAACCCGCACGAGGTAGGCCCCGGCACCGGCGAGACGGGCGGGCAGCCTCCCCTTGAGGGCGCCCAGGATGTCGGTGGCGTGCACCATGGCCAGTGCGAAGGCATGGGCGACCAGGGCCGCGCCGACAAGCAGGGCAAGGAGCTGTCCCGAGATCGCGGCGAACAGGCCGAGCTGGGACCAGCGGTTGTGGAGGTACAGGGCCAGAAGGACCAGGGCGACGGCGCTGAGGCCGAACCCGAGGTGGAACCGGGCCAGCTGGGCCAGGTCGCGCCCGAGGATGCCCGCGTAGGAGTGTCCCTGAAGACGCAGCACACCATAGGAACGGGCGTTGAGGAGGACCCCTGAGGCCGTGACCGTGACGGCGAACAGCAGGAGGATGACCAACGCGGTGTCGAGGTCGCCGCCGTACCGGTAGAGGTCGGTCCAGTTCAGTTCCTGCGCGCCGACGCTGGAGACCTCGCGGAGACCGATCCCGGCGAGCTCCTCCTCGAACCGCTGGGTGTCCGCCTCCGACCCGAAGACCAGGTAGAACCCGCGCGGATCGGGTTGTTCGAGGTCGGCGAAGGGACGGACGTCCGTGCGCATCGTGTGCCCGAAGGAGGGGTAACCGTCCTCCAGCCAGTCCGCGGCGGGCGCCCCGGGCGCACCCGCCGCCAGGTACAGGTGGCGGGCGTTGCCGGGATCGCGGAGGTCGGGCGTGTGCAGTGCGACGGAGACCCCGGTCTCCTCCGCGAACCCCTCGACCGTGTCGACGATCCGCGCGAGATCGGCGTTTCCGCTGTTGCTGTTCACCCAGACCACGCCGGAGGGAACCGTGATCGCCATTTCCTCATAGGTGCGAACCGTGACAAAGGCGAGAAAGGCCGCGACCAGAAGGAGAACGAAATGCGTGAAGGTGACACTTCGGTGCAGCACCGAACACTCCGAGGGGTAGGGGGACAAAGGGGCGGGGACCCGACGCCCCTCAGGTCAGCACGTGCCGACTTCGTTGTTCCAGTAGGTGGCGTTGTTCTTCTTCGCACGCGGGGCGCTCGCGTACGACCACCGGCCCGCGGGCGCCTTGCCCACGGACCTGTAGGTGCCCACGGCGGTGGAGGTGTGGCACACGGTCTCGTGGAGGTAGTTCGAGTAGACGTGGGACGACGTCATTCCCTCGTCCCACTTTCCACCACCGACATTCTGGATTCGAGCAGCAACCGGACCAACAGCGGCGAAAGCGAGAAATCCGGACAGAATAACCACGAGAGACGTACGCTGAAAGCTGCCCACGAATTCATCCTCTTCTCGGATCGACGACCACTCACGAGTAGACCAGAGAATGCACGTCCATTCGCGAGAAATCAAGAGGGAAGCGACAGCGCGGGCCGAAGGGGAAACCCATCACCCGCACCCACCATGGGCCTCGGAGAACGCGAGCAAGCCAGGCGCCTCAATGAGCGCGGCCAACAGATTGACGCCCAACCCACGCGCCGAACGGGGAACCGCACACACGCACCAGCGTGAGCAAAGGCCGTACCCGAGCCACAGACAGGACAACCGATGAGCAGGACCACGAGCAGATCGACGCCCAGCCCACTCGCCGAACAGGAACCGCACACGTACGGCAGTGCGAGACGCCGCAGCGAGCCCGAGCAAAGGCGTCGGCCAAGCACGGTCGAACGGAAGCCGTCCACGTGCCCCAACCAGAGCACGGCAACCAACAGGCCTGTGTGCCCAACCACGCGCGGGCCGAACGGAAAGCCGGACGATCACACCGGCCATGGACGAGCGCCTCGGTGAGCGCGGCCACGCGCGAGCAGGAGCGGCGAGGCGCGCGAGCCCCAGCAAGCGCACACCGGAGGGCTCGGGGGGTCGTCCCCCCAAAGAAACGACGAAACGACCAGGCGAGCGCGTTCACGCGCGAGCGGGGGCAGCGAGATGCGCGAGCCCCAGCGAGCGCACAACCGGGGGCTCGGGGGCGTCCCCCCAGAGAAACGACGAAACGACCAGGCGAGCGCGTTCACGCGCGAGCGGGGGCGGCGAGGTGCGCGAGCCCCAGCGAGCGCACAACCGGGGGGCTCGGGGGGTCGTCCCCCCGAAAACAGGAACGGACTGCGGCGAGGAGGACGAAGTCCCCCGAGCAGCAGCCCGTTTCTCGTGGAGCTATGGGGATTCGAACCCCAGACCTCCTCCATGCCATGGAGGCGCGCTACCAACTGCGCCATAGCCCCTTGTGGGAGTCGTTGGGGCGTGTGCCCTTCCGACTCCCTGAACCTTAGCGGAAGATGGGCGGTTCGTCGAAACGGGTTCAGGCGTCGTCGCTGAGCACCACGGGCTCGGGGAGGCTGGCGGCGTTGTGTTCCATGAGGCGCCAGGTGTCTGCCCGGGTCTGGAGCACGGACCAGCACGCGTTGCTGAGCGGGCCGAGGATCTCCCGTTGTTCGTCGGGGATGCCGAGCATGCGGGTGATGCCGATCCGCAGGGCCGCCCCGTGGCTGACGACGACCAGGAGACCGCCGGGCGGGGTCCTGTCGATCCCCCGGTGGATGGCGGCGTACATGCGGTCCCCGACGTCGGAGATGTGTTCGCCGTCGGGGATGTCCATGCGGGGGTGTTCGACGGGCCAGCGTTCGGCGAGTTCGGTGGCGGTGTGCCCCTCCCAGGAGCCGCCGAAGCGTTCTCGGAGGCCCTTGTCGTACTCCATCGGGAGTCCCGAGGACCGCGAGAGGTACCCGGCGGTGTCCGCGGCCCTTTTGAGGTCGGACGCGACGATGACGTCGGGGGCCAGGGTGGCGAGCAGCCGACCGGCCCGTTCGGCCTGGGCGTGGCCGACCGGGTCGAGGTCGATGTCGGTCTGTCCCTGGAATCGTTTCTCGACGTTCCAGGCGGTGCGTCCGTGCCGCCAGAACAGCACACGGGGCGCGTCAGTCACGTGTTGTGTCCTTCTTGTTCGGCGACCGGACGGCCGCGGAGGTTACGGCTCGTCCAGGGGGGTGCGCTCGGCGCCCCGGGCGGTCTCGGGGAGTTCGATCTCCGGGCAGTCCTTCCAGAGGCGTTCGAGGCCGTAGTAGCCGCGCTCCTCCTCGTGCTGGATGTGGACGACGATGTCGGCGTAGTCCAGGAGGACCCAGCGGCCGTCGCGCTCGCCCTCGCGACGCAGGGGCTTGGCGCCGGAGTGGATGCGGAGCTGGTCCTCGATCTCGTCGACGATGGCGCGGACCTGGCGGTCGTTGGGCGCCGAGCACAGGACGAAGGCCTCGGTGATGACGAGCTGGTCGCTCACGTCGTAGGCGATGATCTCCTGGGCGAGCTTGTCGGAGGCCGCCTCTGCGGCGACCTTGACGAGTTCCAGGGCCCTGTCGGTGGCTGTCACGTTGTGCCTGCTGCCTTACTTGGTCGGGATGCGGGTCCGCGTGGCGCGGTCAGGACTCCAGGTAGAGCCCGGTCTTGTGGATGTAGCGGACGATGCCGTCGGGTACGAGGTACCAGATGGGTTCGCCCTTGCGGACGCGTTCGCGGCACTCGGTGGAGGAGATGGCGAGCGCGGGGACCTCCACCAGGGAGACCTTGCCCTCGGGCAGGCCGGTGTCACTCAGGTGGTGTCCCGGCCGGTTACAGCCTACGAAATGTGCGAGGTCGAAGAGTTCGTCAACGTTGTGCCAGCTCAGAATGGCGCCCAAAGCGTCGGCCCCGGTGATGAAGAAGAGCTCCACGTCTGGGCCGTAGGCGGCGCGCATCTGGCGGAGGGTGTCGAGGGTGTAGGTGGGACCGGAACGGTCGATCTCGACGCGGTCGACCCTGAACTGGGGGTTCTCGGCGGTCGCGATGACCGTCATGAGGTAGCGGTCCTCGGAGGGGGTGACCTTGTCGAGGTCCTTCTGCCAGGGTTGGCCGGTGGGAACGAAGACCACCTCGTCGAGTCCGAAGAGGTGGGCGACCTCACTCGCGGCGACGAGGTGCCCGTGGTGGATGGGGTCGAAGGTTCCGCCCATGATTCCGACACGGGTCGGCGCGGAGCCGTCCCGTCTCACGGGTGAGCTCCCTCCGTGGGAGCCGCCGGTGGCCTGGTGTGTCACTGTGCGCTCCGTTTCGCCGTGGCGCTGCCGTCTTGCCGGTTTCGGCCAACCGAGGTTAGCCGACCCTGGCGGGTGTCGGCCCTCTCCCGGGCGCGTTACTCCCGGATCAGCTGAAACAAGGGCCGGGACGCAGTACTTCCCGTGGGGTTCGTGAAACTCCGGGGAGTCAAGTCATATCTCGATGGCCCGGAACCGTGGCCAACGGGCATCGTGCCGCATAGCATGCCGTTATGGCCAACTCACCAGACCGCGTACGCGTCCGGCTCACAGACATCTCCCCACGTGCCTACGAGCACCCCGCCGACCGTGGCGCCCTGGTCGCGCTGCGATCGCTGTCGGGCTTCGACACCCTCGTCAAGTCCCTGTTCGGTCGGGTCAACGAGCGCTCGCTCCGCCTGATGTTCCTCTCCAGTGCCGTGCGGGTCAGCCCCACGCAGTTCCCGGAGCTGCACGACTACCTCCGCGACGCCGCCTACGTCCTCGACCTGGACGAGGTGCCCGAGCTCTACGTGAAGATGGACCCCCAGCCCAACGCCATGGCGATCGGCCGCAAGAAGCCGTTCATCGTCATGACGACCGGTCTGTTCGACCTCTTCAACGACGAGGAGAAGCGGTTCGTCATCGGCCACGAGGTCGGTCACGTGCTGAGCGGGCACTCCGTGTACCGCACCATGCTCCTGCTGTTGGTGTGGCTCTCCACCAAGATCATGTGGATTCCGCTGGGCGCGATCGCGATTCAGGCGATCCTGGCGGGTCTGCGGGAGTGGCAGCGCAAGTCCGAGCTCTCCAGCGACCGCGCCGGCCTGCTCGCCTGCCAGAATCCCGAGGCCGCCAAGCGCGCCCTGATGAAGCTGGCCGGCGGCTCGAACCTGTCCCAGATGAACCCGGACGCGTTCATGGAGCAGGCCCGCGAGTACGAGGGCGGCGGCGACGCCGTGGACAGCGTCCTCAAGCTGATGACCACCATCCCGCAGAGCCACCCGTTCGCGGTGGTTCGGGTGGCCGAGCTGCACCGGTGGATCGAGAGCGGCGACTACCAGCGGGTCCTGGACGGTGAGTACGCGCGCCGCTCCACCGACCGTGACGCCAGCGTCTCGGAGGAGGCGAGCAACGCGGCCAACTCCTACCGCGAGGGCTGGAGCCGTTCCTCCGACCCGCTGGTGAAGACCATCCGGGACGTGGCGGGCGGCGCCGGGCGCGCCGGTGGCCAGATCTTCGACACGGTGGCCGACCGCTGGCGGGGCGGCCAGAACGGCGGCGCCGAGGGCGGCGGCGACCAGAACGGCAACGGCAACAGCAACTAGCCTCACCTCGTCCTACGGGGGCGGTGCTCGGTCCGGCCGGGTACCGCCCCCGTGGTGTGTCCGGGGCCCCGTGGGGGCGCGGTCAGCCCCAGCCGCTGGCGAGCGTGTCGCGCACCTCGCGCCAGGCGGCGCGTTCGGGGTCGATGACGGCGAAGTGGTCGATGCCGGGGACCTCCCGGTAGTCGACCGGGTCCCCGGCCGCTTCGGCAGCCGCCACGTAGTCGCGGCTGTGCTGGACCGGTACTCGCTGGTCGACGTCCCCGTGGACCACAAGCTGCGGAAGGCCGAAGGGCAACTGGTGCAGCGGGGAGGACTCGGTGTAGAGGGCGGGTGCGGGGTCGGGGCCCAGGAAGGGTGCGACGGCTCCCTCCCCCAGTTCGGCCTCCGCGCAGCGGCGCAGGTCGGTGATGGGGGCGATGGCGACCACTGAGGTCACCAGGGAGTCCGCGGCCGTCATCAGGGCAAGGTGTCCCCCGGCCGAGTGGCCGATCGAGACCACGCGTGAGGAGTCCAGGTCCGGGTCGCGATCGGCGGTGGCGGCGAGGAGATCGAGGGCGCGGGCGACGTCGTCCCTGGTCCGCGGCCAACCGCCGCCGTCCTCGCCGGTGCGCCGGTACTCGACGTTCCACACGGCCCACCCGGAGGCGGCGAGGTCGCGGGCGATCGGGTCCATGAGGTGGGCGTCGTGCAGGTCGCGCCACCAGCCGCCGTGCAGGAGGACCGCCACGGGCGCGGGGCCCTCGGCGCCCTCGGGGTCCCAACGGTGGACGATCTGGCTGGGATGCTCATCGTAGGACGTCGTCACCGTGGTCCTCCCTTGCTCGTGGCCAGTCCCGTTCCGGCTCAGAGGCGCCCGAGGGCGCCACCTCCGGTGCCGGGTGGCCGGTGTCTCGGAGGAACGTAGCAGGTCAAGCCGGGGGCGTGGTCCGCCGGTCCGGCCCGTGGGCGGTCTGCGGCCCGAGGTGGCTTCGGGGATCCGGCGTCGGCGCGCAGTATTGGTGACGACCGTCAAGAGACCTGCATGGAGAGTTTTCCACAGTGCGCCCAACCACCGGCTAAGGCGGGGACCAGACCGGGCACGTGGGCGAGGGCCGCTATCGTGTCCGCGTGACGCCCAACAGTGACCGGACAGCCGGGACCGACGCCGATCCCCTGCCGGACACCCCCGAGGGTTCCTCGACGGACATCGAGCGGCGGCGGCCGCGGTCCCTGATCGTCTCCCTCTTCGGCTCCTACGCCCGTGACGTGGGCGGGTGGATCGGGGTGGCCGACCTCATCGCGCTCATGGCCGGCCTCGACGTGGACGGCCCAGCCGTCCGCTCGGCGGTGTCGCGGCTCAAGCGCCGGGGCTTGTTGACACCCGAACGCCTGGGCGGGGTGGCCGGGTACCGTCTGTCCGACCAGGGGCGACGCATCCTCGCCGAGGGCGAACAGCGCATCTTCGGCCACCGGGTCGCCCGCGTGCAGGACGGCTGGGTGCTCGTGGTCTTCTCGGTGCCCGAGTCCGAGCGGCGCCGCCGCCACGCCCTGCGCGCGCAGCTCACCCGGCTCGGCTTCGGCACCACCGCCTCCGGAGTGTGGATCGCCCCCGCCCACCTGGCGGAACAGGCCCGCACCGCGCTGCGCGATCTCGGGCTGGAGGAGCACGCGGAGCTGTTCCACGCCTCCTACCTGGACTTTCGCGATCTCACCGCGTCCGTGTCGCGCTGGTGGGACCTGCCCGCACTCCAGGCGATGTACCAGGGGTTCCTCGACGAGCACGAACCCGTGGCGACAGCATGGCGCCGCCGGGGCGCCCGCGCGCACCAGGAACCGGGACTGCGCGCGGCGGCCTTCGCCGACCACCTGCGGGCGGTGGACGCGTGGCGGCGGATGCCCTTCCTCGACCCGGGCCTGCCCCCGGAACTGCTCCCCGACCGCTGGGCGGGCAGCCGGGCGGCTCGGGTCTTCTTCGAACTGCACGCCCTGCTGCGCGGACCGGGTCTGGAGCACGTCCGCGCCGCGGCGACCCTCGACCCCACGACCTCGTAGGAGTCCGTCCCATCACCTCGTCGCACCGATGGCTCCCAGGCGACCGGCCCGGGGATCACGGCGACGCCGACGAGTTCGACAAGGGCGTCCGGCTCGAACAACTCGGGCCACCCCCAGTAGGGCCATCTCGGGGTCGTGGGGCCCAGGTGGGCACGGTAGGCGCGGCCGACGTCGCGGGTCGCTGTCCGGTATCCGGGGACGTCGGTGGTGTGGATGGTGAGGCTCACGAGGTGTTCGGGGGCTCCCCCCCCGTAGGCCCGGAGGGCGGTGACGACATTGCCGAGGGCCACCCCGAACTGGTCCGGCAGGGTTCGGGCGCCGGTGTCCCGTCCGGCCCGCAGGCGATCTGCCCGGCAGATGGACGGCGCGCCCGGGTGCGGGCCCACCGCGTGCGAGAAGCCGGAGGCGGGGCCGAGTTCGGGCGGGTTGACCAGCGCGGGCAGGGTCGGGGGCCGACTCGCCGGTTCCACGTGCTCCCGTTCCACCAGTGCCCGTTCCACTCGGGCTCCCGACGGCCGATGAAGGCCAAGCGGAAGTCCCGGTGGAGTTCGAAGTGCCGCCAGTGTTAGGTCAGGGGCGCGGACGCCCGGAAGGCGCTCATCGGTGGGTTCCCCCACCGTCGATGGTCAGTGACTGGCCGTTGACCGCCCCGGCCAGGGGGCTGGCCAGGTAGACGACGGCGGCGGCCACCTCGTCGGGTTCGATGAGTCGGCCCAGGGGGCTGGCCGTGGCCAGAGCCGCCTCGGCCTGTTCGAGCCCGCGCCCGGTTCGTTCGGCGATGCGGGCCACGGAGCGCTCGGTCATGGGGGTGCGAACGAAGGACGGGCACACGGCGTTGCTGGTGACGCCGGTGCCCACCACCTCGGCGGCGACGGCCCGGGCGAGGCCGAGCATCGCGTGTTTGGAGGCGGTGTAGGCGGCGGTGTAGCGGGATCCGGTGTGCGCGGCGGTGGAGGCGATGAAGACGATCCGCCCCCGGTCGCGGGCGAGCATGCCTGGCAGGAGCGCCCGGGTGAGCAGGAAGGCCGAGGTGGTGTTGGTGCGCAGGTGGGTGTCCCACAGGTCGAGATTGGTGCCCCGCAGCGGTGCGCTCTGCGCGGTGCCCGCGTTGTTGACCAGCACGGACACTTCTCCGAGGCCGTCCGCCAGGGACTCCACCGCCTGTTCGTCGGTGATGTCGCAGATCCGGGTGGTGACGTTGAGGCCGTGTGCGCGGGCCCTGCGCTCCATGGCGGCCAGCCGCCCGGAGTCCCGCCCGAGGGCGACCACCTCGTCCCCCTCACTCGCCAGGGCGAACACGATGGCCCGCCCGATTCCGCCGGAACCACCGGAGACCACGACACGCCGTTCGGAGTCAGCCATGCCCCGGAATGTATCACCGGGCCATGACCATCGTCACTGCTACGACATAACAGTGGTGTTTGTGGGACAGATGGGATCGAAGTGGCCTTGAAAGCGGGCTGGCCCCCACGAGAACAGCGCCGACGGCACGGGGCCGTCGGCGCTGCTGGAGGCGGAGGGCGGGGGTGGGCCCTCCTCCGGGTGTGCCGTGTTGCGCCGCCTGTGGCGGCGGGACCGGACTAGAAGGCGGGACCGGCCTCCAGGGCGTCCTCGATGGTCTGGGCGCGAAGCTCCTCGACCGTCTCCTCCAGGTCCGCCTCGTGCGCCTCGAACTCGGCGGTCACCTCGGCGGCCAGCGCCCGCAGCGCGACCTCCTGGGTGACGATGCCACCGCGCACGCGGTTGTTGTCGCCGACCTGGGCGGTCGGGCTGTTGTCGGAGGTGGTCAGGTCGCCACCCACGATGTTGTTGTCGATGTACACACCACCGGAGACGCCGGTGACCGTCAGGTTGCCGTCGATGTAGTTGAGCGAGCTGGCGAAGCCCTCCTCGGCGCCCGCACCGACCGCCACCGGGCCGTTGCCTCCGCTGTAGGTCGCGTCTCCGATGACCTCGCTGTCGGCGAGGATGCCGCCGGAGGCCGCGTCCGTGACGGAGAGGTCACCGCGCACCACGCTGTCGAAGATGTCCACGTACTCCACACCCTCGGCCGTCACGCCACCCAGACGGGAGTCGGTGACGTAGATCTCGCCGACGCTGGCGTCGACGGAGGAGGCGGAGGAACCGACCACGAAGACGAAGCCGTCGTTGTCGGCGCCCTCGGCGGGCGCGGCGCTCAGACCGGCGACCGAGGTGCCCTCCTCCAGGTAGGTGCCGTAGGAGCCGGTGTTGACGACGTCCCCGGCGACCTTGGTGTCGGAGGCGTCGAAGTAGCCACCGTTGGAGACGGTCACGCCGCCGTCGATCTGACCACCGAGCACGTGCAGGTTGGCGTCGCCCTCGACGGTGACCTTGCCCTGGATGACGGTGCCGTCAAGGAAGCAGCTCGCACCCGCCGGAACCTTGAGGTCAGTGGGCAGGGTGACCGCGCCACCGTGACCCGAGCAGAGAGTGATCAGGTCCGCCTGGGCGGGGGCTGCCATGAGGGTGACGCCGCCGATGGCCAGGGCCGCGGTGGCGGTGGACGCGGCGATCTTGCTCCCGAACTTCATGCGGGGGAATTCCTTTCGTCGTGACCGGTGGGGTCCGACGCTCCTGATGAGGGTGCGGGAAGAGCGCCTTGTGGACACCACAGTGAAAGTACCGACCCCAAAGCGCTTTGGGAATACTTGCAGGAGAAGATTCGCTTCTGCCCAGGTTTCCAGCAGAAGAACTCACCTGGTGACGTGTGTTACTCCGGGGGCAGCGGATAGCGCCTGGTGCGGATGTGCACGGTCAGCGCGGGCACCAGAATGGTCGCCCGGACCTTCGAGCGACCATTCTGGTGCGTGCCGACGGTTCCCCCCGGCTACTTCAGGTGACCGTCCCCGGTGACCACGTACTTGGTCGAGGTCATTTCGGTGAGCCCCATCGGGCCCCTGGCGTGCAGTTTCTGGGTGGAAATGCCGATCTCGGCGCCGAATCCGAACTCGCCGCCGTCCGTGAAGCGCGTGGACGCGTTCACCATCACCGCCGCCGAGTCGACCCGGGCGACGAAGTACCGGGAGGTGCTGAGCGAGTCGGTGACGATCGCCTCGGTGTGCTGGGTGGAGTACCGCCGGATGTGCGCGATCGCGGCGTCCACGTCAGGGACCACCCGCACGGCCAGGTCCATGGACAGGTACTCGGTGGCCCAGTCCTCCTCGGTGGCCTCGACCACGGTGGCGCCGGTCGGGTGGGCCGCGGCGACGGAGAGCACGCGCTCGTCGCCGTGCACGGTCACCCCGGCCTCGGCCAGGGACGCGAGCACGCGCGGCAGGAAGTCCTCGGCCACGGACTGGTGCACCAGGAGGGTCTCGGCGGAGTTGCACACCGAGCAGCGCTGGGCCTTGGAGTTGACCGCGATGGCCACCGCCTTGTCGAGGTCGGCGTCGGCGTCCACGTACACGTGGCACAGGCCCTCACCGGTCTCGATGACGGGGACCGTGGAGTCGCGCACCACGGCCTGGATGAGCGAGCCGCCGCCGCGCGGGATGAGCACGTCCACGAGCCCGCGGGCCCGCATCAGCGCGGTGGAGGACTCCCGGGTGCGGCCGGGGACCATCTGGATGGCGTCGGTCGGCACGCCGGTGCCCTCCAGGGCCTCGCGCAGCACCGCGACGATCGCGGTGTTGGAGTTGTAGGCGGAGGAGGAGCCGCGGAGCAGGGCGGCGTTGCCGCTCTTGAGGCACAGGGCCGCGGCGTCCACGGTGACGTTGGGACGGCCCTCGTAGATGATGCCGATGACCCCGAGCGGGACCCTGATCTGTCGCAGGTCGAGGCCGCCCGGCAGGACACCGCCGCGCACGGACTCGCCGACCGGGTCCGGCAGCTCGACGATCTCGCGCACCGCCTCCGCGATGGCCTCGATCCGCGCCGGGTTCAGGGTGAGCCGGTCGATCATGGCCGGGCTGGTGCCGTCCTGACGGGCCCGTTCGACGTCCTCGGCGTTGGCGGCGGTGATCTCGTCCGCCCTCTTGACCAGGGCGTCGGCGATGGCCAGCAGGGCGGCGTCCTTCACGGACCGGCTGAGCGGGGCGAGGTCGGCCGCCGCGTCCCCTGCGCGTTCGGCGACCGCGTGGACCGCGCGCTCGATGTCACTCATGGCTGTCATCCTTGTCGGGGCTTCCTTGCTCGGGAGGCCGCCCGGGCCGGTGGACCCACCCCTTCGTAGGGCACCGGACCAGGGGGATCTCCCTCAGCGTATAGGGCCCCGCCCCCGGACACACTGGGTTATCCACAGGGTGAGACGGCGGAGCGCCCCGCGCGCCCCTCAGGTCCAGCCGTAGCGCTCCCTGAGGACCGCCGCGACCTTCCAGAACAGGCTCTCGTCCATCACGGCGGCCTCCCTGCGGATCGCCGCCTCGTCGAACTCGAAGAGGCGGTCCACCCGCACGAAGGAGTCGCGGCCCTCCCGGTCCCAGGCACCCGTGCCGATCGGCAGCCAGTCCTGTCGTTCGTGCTCGTCGGGGGCCTGCGTGGAGAGCATGAGCCCGTGCAGGCGCGGCCCCTTGCGCCCCACCACGAGCAGGGGGCGGTCCTTGCCCTGGGTGGCGTCCTCCTCGTAGGGCACCCAGGTCCACACGATCTCGCCCGCGTCGGCGAGGCCGTCCTTCTCGGGCGCGTAGACGAGTCTGGTGGCGTTGCGCCCGGTGGGGACCTCGCGCACCGCGCCCTCATGGGGATGGGCCTCGGTGCCCTGTTGGAGACCGCCCCGCTGAGGGGTGTCGCCGTCGCGCCGGGAGTTGCCGTTCTGTCGGGGTGCGCCGCCCTGGGGCGGGTTTCCGTGCTGCGTCGTGTGTTGGCTCACGCACCGCATCCTAGGACCCGCGCGGACCCGGCGCACAGCGCTCCGGGGCCGCCGTCCCTTGGTCAGTCCAGGTCCAGCAGGGCGCGCAGGGCCCGCACGCAGTGGTCGGCCTCGGCGGTCGGGTCGGTGACGCGTTCCCTGTCGGGGACGGCCGCCCAGCGCAGTGCCCTGGCCTCCACGTAGGCGGTCCACGCGTCGGTGACCGGTGCCGCCGCGTCGGGGGCGCCGAGCAGGGCGCGTACGCGGGCGCCCATGGTCTCGCGCAGGCCCTCGACCCGCGCGCCGTCCAGGGTCACCGGTCCCCCGCCGAAGACCAGCGCCGCGTAGGACGCCCTGCGCCGGTCCACCTGTTCGAAGTAGCGTTCGGCGAACTGGGTCACGGCGTCCCAGCCGGTGCGGTCCTCGTCCGGGGCGGTGTTGCGCACCACGCGCCGCCCGGCGGCCGCCACGACTGCGTCGTGGAAGGCGGTCTTGTTGGGGAAGTAGTGGAAGAGCAGACCTCGGGAGATACCCGCCTCCCGGGCGACCTCGTCCACCGCCAGGTCCTGGATGGGGCGCTCCACCAGCATGCGCAGGCCGATCCCCACCAGTTGGCGCCTGCGTTCGTCCTGGGTCATCCGCGTCCGACGCGGAGCTGCTCCACTCACCCTGTTGAGCATTGCTCAACAAGGTCGTAGTGTCAACGACATGGACTTCGCACCCTCCCCCCGCGCCGCCGACACCGTCGGGCGGGTCCACGCCTTCGTCGAGACCGGGACCGACCCCGTCGAGGAGGCCCGCCAACGGGACCTCGCCGCCCTCCGGGGCGACGGCGCCCCATGGCGGCCCCTGCCCGCGCTCGACGAGCTCCGCGCCCGTGCCCGCGCCCAGGGGCTGTGGAACCCCCTCCCGCCCGCCGGACACGAGGGCCCCTACGCCGAGCGGTTCGCGGACGGACCGGATGAGGCGCACCGGGCCGTGATCACCCGGCTGGAGCCGATGATGCACGGAGCCCGCAGATGAGCGCCTCCGAGCGAGGGGCCCCGGCGAGCGGCACTGGCCGACGCGTCCTCGTCACGGGTGGCGCCTCCGGCCTGGGTGCGGCGCTGGTGGCCGCGTTCGCGGCGCGCGGGGACCGAGTGGTCGCCACCGACCTCGCCGAACACGCCCCGGACACCCTTCCGAGGGACGTCGCCTACCTGCGCCTGGACGTGACCTCCGACGACGACTGGGCGGCGGCCCTGGCCCACGTCGAGGAGCGGTGGAGCGGGCTCGACGTGCTGGTCAACAACGCCGGGATCGCTGCGGGCGGGCGGATCGACGTCCTCACCGTAGAGGACTGGCGGCTGATCACCGAGATCAACCTGTTCGGCGTGGTCCGGGGCTGCCGCACGTTCACCCCGCTGTTCAAACGGCAGGGATCGGGGCACGTCGTCAACGTCGCGTCCATGGCCGGGCTCGTGCACCCGCCGGTCATGAGCTCCTACAACGCGGTCAAGGCTGCGGTCGTCGCGCTCAGCGAGACCCTCCGGCACGAGCTCACCCCCTACGGCGTCACCACCTCGGTGGTGTGCCCGTCGTTCTTCCGCACCAACCTGGCCTCCTCCCTCAGCGGCAGCGACCCCGAGGTTGAGGTCTCCGCGACCAGGCTGATCAACGGCTCCCGGCTGTCCGCCGACGAGGTCGCCGCGCGTGTGCTCCGGGGAACGGACCGGCGTCGACCGGTCATCCTCACCGACAGGGAGGGCCGGGTCGCGGTCCTCGCCAAACGCTGGCTGCGTCCGCTGTACGACCGCGCGATGCGACAGGTGGCCGAGGGCGTGCGCCGCCGCGTGGAGCGCCCCTCCCCCGCACCCGACGACCCCACGGAGAACCGCGTATGAGCAGGGGAACCATCATCATCACCGGCGCCTCGGCCGGGCTGGGCGCCGAGATGGCCCGCCAGTTCGCGGCGCTCGGCTACGACCTGGGCCTGTGCGCCCGGCGCACCGAGCCCATGGCCGTCCTCCGGGACGGGATCGCCGCGGCCCACCCCGACCGCCGCGTGGTGCTCCGGGCCCTGGACGTCACGGACGACGAGGCGGTCCACCGGGTCTTCGGGGAGATCGCCGCCGAGCTCGGCGGGGTGGACCGGGTCATCGTCAACGCGGGCCTCGGCAAGGGCGCGGCGCTCGGCACGGGCCGCCACGACGCCAACCGGCAGACCGCCATGACCAACTTCGTGGGCGCCCTCGCCCAGGCCGACGCCGCCATGGAGATCTTCCGTGAGCAGGAGCGCGGCCACCTCGTGATGGTCTCCTCCATGTCGGCCCTGCGCGGCATGCGCCGGGCGATGACCGTCTACTCCGCCACCAAGGCCGGGGTGGCCGCCATCGCCGAGGGACTGCGTTCCGAGGGCGTGCCGGGGCTGGACGTCTCGGTGGTCCACCCCGGCTACATCCGCACGGAGATGAACGAGCACGTCGCTCAGAGGACCCGGTTCATGGTCGACACGGAGGTCGGCGTCCGCGCCATGGTCGCGGCCATCGAGAGGCGGCGAGTCCGGGCCTACGTCCCCGCCTGGCCCTGGGCACCCATCGGCTTTCTGCTGAAGCGGCTGCCGCTCTCCGTGGTCAGAAGACTGACATGACCCGAGGGGTCGCCACGGGGGGTGTCTCGCCGGGGCGCCTCACAGCTCCCGGACCGTGCGCATGATCCGGTCACGGGCGTCCCCGCCTTCGGGAACCGGGACCAGCGGGTGGATGTGGAAGGCCCCCTCCTCCACGTGGAGCTCGGCCACTCCCCCGGCCTCGGTCACGCGGTCGTGCAGGCGACGGGTGTCGGGCAGGAGCAGGTCACGGGTCCCGATGTACAGGTCCATCGGGGGCAGCCCCGACATCGGCCCGTACAGCGGACTGAGCCGGGGCTCGGCCAGATCGTCCCCGCCCGCCCACTCCCCGGCGGCCTCCAACAGACCCACCGGGGCCAACCAGGGGTCGGACCCCTCCACTTCCGCGATTTCGGGGTTGGACATCGTGAGGTCGGTCCACGGGGAGATCAGGACCAACCGCGCGGGCAGCGGCAGCCCGGCCTCGGGCAGGGTCTGGGTGAGAGCCAGCGCGAGCCCTCCCCCGGCTGAGTCACCCGCGATCAGGGTGCGCTCCGGCGCGGCGTCCTCCGTCAGTTCCCGGTAGACCCCGGTGACGAACGGAAAGGCCTCGCGGTAGGTGTGCTCCGGTGCCAGGCCGTAGATCGGCACCTCCACCCGGCAGCCCGCGTCGGCGATCCGGGCGACCAGGACCCAGTGCCACGCCGCGATCTCGCTGACGTAGGTGCCCCCGTGCAGATAGAACACCGCCCTCTCCGGTTCGACGACGCTGCGGGGCCGCACCGTGTAGACGGGGAAGCCGCCGACCTCCCGGCGGGTGATCCAGTGCCGTGCGCTGAGCCACTGCGGCGGCTCCGCGTCCTCCTTGGGCTCGTGGAGCCACTCCCGGGTGTCCTCCACCGACTCCAGGGTCGGTTTGCGCAGGACCCGGAGGGCCAGCGACGCCAGGTGTGTCATCAGACTGGGCATGGGTGCCACCCTCCTCGGGACGTTCTCTCGGACCCTTTCACGCACGGACGACAGGTGTGCGCGAAGGGCGGCGGCGCGGCCGTGATCGACTCCCGGACACACCGGGGCCGGCCCCGGACACAACGGCCAGGACCGGCCCTCGGCGATCGTCCGTCAGAGCACCACGAGGTCGTCGCGGTGCACGAGCTCGCGCTCGTAGGAGGGGCCCATCTCCCGGGCCAGCCACCGGGTGGACCGGCCCATCAGGTCCGGGACCTCGGCGGCGTCGTAGTTGACCAGGCCCCGGGCGACCACCGTGCCCTGCTCGTCGCGCAGGTCCACGGGGTCACCGGCGCTGAAGTCACCGTGGACCCCTACCACCCCGGCGGGCAGCAGCGACGCCTTCTCACGCACGACCGCGTTGACCGCCCCCGGGTCCAGGACCAGACTGCCCCGGCCGGCCGTGGCGTGGGCCAGCCACAGCTGACGGGCGGAGGGGCGGCGGCCGTCAGCGGCCGCGAAGAACGTGCCCACCCGCTCGCCGGACAGGGCGGCTCGGGCGTTGGCCGCAGAGGTCAGGAGGGTGGGTACCCCCGCCTCGGTGGCGATGCGCGCCGAGTCCACCTTGGTGACCATCCCGCCGGTGCCCACGCCCCGCTTGCCCGAGGAACCGATGTCGATCCCGTCCAGGTCGTCCCGGCCGCGCACCAGGTGCACGACCGAGGTCCCCTCGTCGGCCGGGTTTCCGTCGTAGAGCGCGTCCACGTCGGAGAGCAGTACGAGGGCGTCGGCCCGGATCAGGTGCGCGACCAGTGCGGCGAGGCGGTCGTTGTCACCGAACCGGATCTCGTGGGTGGCCACGGTGTCGTTCTCGTTGACGATGGGGAGGGCGCCGATGTCCAGCAGGCGGCGCAGGGTGCGCTGGGCGTTGCGGTGCTGCACCCGGCGCATCATGTCCTCCACCGTGAGCAGGACCTGGGCCGCGGTCAGACCGTGCCCGGCCAGCTCCGCGGCATAGGAGGCCACGAGGAGACCCTGGCCCACGCTGGCGGCGGCCTGCTGCGAGGCCAGGTCGTGCGGACGGCGGGCCATGCCCAGCGGCGTCATCCCGGCGGCCACGGCGCCCGAGGAGACCAGGATCACCTCCTGGCCGAGGGTTCTGCGGTCGGCCAGGACCTCGACCAGGTCCCTGATCCGGCCTGCGTCGATCAGCCCGTCCGGGGTGGTCAGTGAGGAGGACCCCACCTTGACCACGACCCGGCGGGCCCCGGCGACCGCCGCCCGCCCTGCCGACTCCAGGGCGTCGACGTCACTCCGCCCGGCCCTTTGGCCGGTGTGCTGCTGGGTGTCTGCGCTGTGCACCACGAGGGGCTTTCCATCCGTGGCACGGCGCCCTCCCGAGCGCCGTGCTCGTACCTTGTCTGGGTCCGGCTGGTGTGGAGCGGTCGGTCCCCGCGCGGGTCAGCCCAGCCGGGCGTCGGTTCCGCGCGGGCCGGACGGGACGACCTCGGCGTCCATGGAGTTGTCCCAGTCGAAGACCACGGCGTCCTCGTCCGTGCCGATCTGCACCTCGGCGCCCTGGGTGGCTCCGGCCTTGGCCAGCGCCTCCTCAATACCGATGCGGTTGAGCCGCTCGGCCAGGTAGCCGACGGCCTCGTCGTTGGAGAAGTCGGTCTGGCGCACCCACCGGGCGGGCTTGTCACCGCGTACCTGGAAGGAGTTGTCGCCGAGCGGCACGACCTCGAAGGGGACGTCCCCGATCATCTTCGGGCGCAGCACGATGCGGGTGGGCTCCTCGACCGGGGCGGCCTGACGGGCCGCCGCCACCTGCTCGGCCAGGGCGAAGGCGAGTTCGCGCAGGCCCTCACGGGAGGCCGCAGAGACCTCCATCACCTTGTACCCGCGCTCCTCCAGCATGGGGGTGACCATGTCGGCGAGGTCGCGGGCCTCGGGCACGTCCACCTTGTTCAGGGCGACGATGCGAGGGCGGTCGGACAGGTCCACCCCGGCCTGCTCGCCGTAGGCGGCCAGCTCGGCCTCCAGGGCGTCGAGGTCACTGACCGGGTCGCGGCCCGGCTCGTAGGTGGCGCAGTCCAGGACGTGCAGCAGCGTGGAGCAGCGCTCGATGTGGCGGAGGAACTCCAGGCCGAGGCCCTTGCCCGCGCTCGCGCCGGGGATCAGGCCGGGCACGTCGGCGATGACGTACTGGGTGGCGCCCGCCTCCACCACTCCCAGGTTCGGGATGAGGGTGGTGAACGGGTAGTCGGCGATCTTGGGCCGAGCCGCCGACATCGCCGCGATCAGCGACGACTTCCCGGCGCTGGGGAAGCCCACCAGGCCGACGTCGGCGATGGTCTTCATCTCCAGGCGCACGTCGAAGGCCTCGCCCTCCTCGCCCTTGAGGGCGAAGCCGGGGGCCTTGCGCTTCTTGGAGGCCAGCGCGGCGTTGCCCAGGCCGCCGCTGCCGCCCTGGGCCAGGACCAGGCGGGTGCCGTGGCCGACCAGGTCGGCGATGACCTCCCCGTCGCCCTTGGTGACCACGGTGCCGTCGGGGACGGTCAGGATCAGGTCCTGCCCCTTGGCTCCGGCCCGGTGGCCGCCCTGGCCCGGGGTCCCGTTCTGGGCGTTGCGGTGCGGTCGGCGCTGGTAGTCCAGCAGCGTCGCGGTCTGGGCGTCGACCTCAAGGACGACGTCGCCGCCCTGGCCGCCGTTGCCGCCGTCCGGACCGCCCAGCGGCTTGAACTTCTCACGGTGCACGGAGGCACAGCCATGCCCGCCGTTCCCGGCCTTGACGTGCAAGACCGCCTCGTCGACGAAGTCAGGCATAGCTCTCCCCGTTACTCTTGCGGTCCCCGCCACCCGGCGTGGACCGGTACTCCTCACGCGTCATCTCACCAGTGACAACGCGAAGGGCGGGCCAGTGTTCCCTGGCCCGCCCCCGAAAAACCGCTGTTGCCGGCGCAGCCTACTCGGCGGCGACCGGAACGATGTTGACGGCCTTGCGACCGCGGAAGTTGGCGAACTTGACCTCGCCATCGACCAGAGCGAACAGCGTGTCGTCGCCGCCACGGCCGACGTTCGCACCGGGGTGGAACTTGGTGCCGCGCTGACGGATCAGGATCTCACCGGCCGAGACGGCCTGACCGCCGAAGCGCTTCACGCCGAGGCGCTTGGCGTTCGAGTCACGACCGTTACGGCTGGACGAAGCGCCCTTCTTATGTGCCATTTCTCCAGGCCTCCTACTTCGCCGCGATGCCGGTGACGCGCACCTGGGTGTGCTTCTGGCGGTGACCCTGGCGCTTCTTGTAACCGGTCTTGTTCTTGTACTTCAGAATGTTGATCTTGGGGCCCTTGGTCTCGCCGAGGACCTCGGCGGTGACCGTGTAGCCGCTCAGCTTGTCGGCCTCGCTGATGACGTTGTCACCGTCGACCACAAGGATGGGCTGCCACTTGAGGGTGGCGCCGGTCTCGTCGGAGACCCTGTCGATGTTCAGGACGTCATCGACAGACACCTTCTCCTGTCGGCCGCCCGCTCGCACGATCGCGTACACCGGGTAACTCTCTTCCTGCTCGCTCAACGAATAATGCGCTCACTCATGACCGTGATGCCACGATCCACGAATCGCCTGTAGCGGGGCGCGGGGATCTGAGGGAAACAAACCCACCTTGGTGGAGAGCACTGCGGTCTCGGGGCGCGCGAACATTTGGGGCGCGCCGACGCACCGTCCATCAGATTACCACCGAACCGACACAGGCCCGCACACGTGCCCTGGCCCGGACCCGTTCGTGAACGGGTCCGGGCCAGCCTGCTGTCCCGCCTCGACCGCTGGTCAGCGGACGTCGACCGCAGTGGACTCACTGGTCTGTGAGGTCACCGCCGCCTTGGTCCGCCGCGTACGGCGGCGCTTGGGCCGCTCGGTGGCGCCGTCGGCGTCACCCTCGGCGGTGGCGGGTGTCTCGGTGGCGTCGGAGTCCGAGACCTGCTCGGCACCGCTCGCCCGCGTCTGCTCACCCTCACCGCTGTCGGCCTGGGCCGCCTTGCGGGTGCTGGTGCGCCGACGGGTCTTCCTGGCCGGGGCCTCCTCGGCCACAGGGGCCTCAGCGGGCTCCTCAGCCGGCTTGTCCTCCGACGCGGCCCCCTCGGCCGCCTCCACGGGCTCGGCGGCCTTCTTCGCACGCGAGGAGCGCTTACGCGTCTTCTTCGCGGGAGCGGCCTCCTCGGCGACGGGAGCCTCGGCCTCAACGGGAGCGGACTCGCCCTCGCCGGACGGGGCGGCCTCGGACGGGCTGGCTTCGGCGGCCACCGGCTCCGCTGCCTTGCGGCCACGGCTCTTCCTGGTGGCCTTCTCCGCCTTGCCGGGCTTCTCGGGCTTCTCGGCCTGCTCGACGGGCTGCTCGGCCGTCTCCTCGCCACTCACGGGGCGGTCGTCGCCGTCCTGACTGTCGGACCTGTCCGCCTTGCCCGAGGCGTCCTTGTCTCCGGTCGAGTCGGCGTCGCCCTTGCCCTTCTTCTTCTTGCGTCCACCGGTGCCGCCACCACCGCCGCCGCCCTTGTTCTCCACCGGGTCACCGGAGAGCAGCAGGCCGCGACCGTTGCAGTGGTCACAGGTGTGCGAGAAGGCTTCGAGCAGGCCCTGGCCGACCCTCTTGCGGGTCATCTGCACCAGTCCGAGCGAGGTGACCTCGGCCACCTGGTGCTTGGTCCGGTCACGCGACAGGCACTCCAGCATCCGACGAAGCACCAGGTCCCGGTTGGACTCCAGCACCATGTCGATGAAGTCGATGACGATGATGCCGCCGATGTCGCGCAGGCGGAGCTGGCGGACGATCTCCTCGGCCGCCTCCAGGTTGTTCTTGGTGACCGTCTCCTCGAGGTTGCCGCCCTGACCGGTGAACTTGCCGGTGTTGACGTCGACCACGGTCATGGCCTCGGTGCGGTCGATGATCAGCGAACCGCCACTGGGCAGCCAGACCTTGCGCTCCAGGGCCTTGTTGATCTGCTCGTCGATCCGGTAGGCGGAGAAGACGTCGCGGTCCTCGTCCCAGTGCGACAGCCGCTCGGAGAGGTTGGGCGCCACGTAGTCCACGTACTCGTGGACGGTGGTCCAGGCCTCGTCACCGGAGACGACCAGGCTGGAGAAGTCCTCGTTGAAGACGTCGCGCACCACGCGCACCGTCAGGTCCGGCTCGCTGTTGAGCAGGGACGGGGCGTTGGCCGACTTCGACTTGCGCTTGATCGAGTCCCACTGCTTGGCCAGACGCGTGATGTCGCGCTCCAGCTCCTCCTCGCTGGCGCCCTCGGCGGCCGTGCGCACGATCACACCGGCTCCGGAGGGCATCACCTTCTTGAGGATGGTCTTGAGGCGCGCGCGCTCCTTGTCCGGCAGCTTGCGGCTGATGCCGGTCATCGAACCGCCGGGCACGTACACGAGGTAGCGGCCGGGCAGGCTGATCTGGCTGGTCAGGCGGGCACCCTTGTGGCCGACCGGGTCCTTGGTGACCTGCACCAGGACCGACTGGCCGGACTTGAGCACCGACTCGATGCGCTTGGGCTGGCCGTCCAGGCCGAACGAGTCCCAGTTGACCTCGCCCGCGTACAGCACGGCGTTGCGGCCCTTGCCGATGTCGACGAAGGCGGCCTCCATCGACGGCAGGACGTTCTGCACCCGGCCCAGGTACACGTTGCCCACGTAGGAACGGTGGGTGGCGCGGTCGACGTAGTGCTCGACCAGGATGTCGTCCTCGAGGACGGCGATCTGGGTGCGGTCGCCGGTCCGGCGCACGACCAGGTCGCGCTTGACCGCCTCACGGCGGGCCAGGAACTCGGACTCGGTGACGATGGGCGCGCGGCGGCGGCCCTGCTCGCGCCCCTCGCGGCGGCGCTGCTTCTTGGCCTCGAGGCGGGTGGAGCCGCGGACCGCCTGGACCTCGTTCTCGATGGGCCGTTCCTGGCGCGGTTCGCGCACCTTGACCACGGTGTTCGGCGGGTCGTCGTTGGTGGAGTCGCCACCGGATCCCGAACGCCGACGACGGCGACGACGGCGACGGCTGCCGCCGCGCTCGCCCTCGGCGGAGTCGTCACCGGACTCGTCCTCGGAGTCGTCCTCCTCAGCGGCGGCCCGGTCGTCCCCGCGCTGGTCCCTGGTGTCGTCCTCGGACGCGGCGGAGTCGCCTTCGTCGTTGTCGGAGTCGCCGCGCGAGCGACCGCGCCCGCGGCCGCCACGGCGGCGACGGCGACGGCTGGGGCGCTCGTCGGAGCCCGTCTCCTCGGCCAGGGCCTCGGCGGACTCGTCCTCGGCGTCGTCCTCGTCCTCGTCCGTGTCGGTGTCGGCTTCGACGACCGGCTCGGCCTTGGGGCGGGTCTGGACGGCGGCGCTGGCCACCGGAGGCTGGAAGAGCATGGCGCCGGGCGGCTGGAAGACGGCCCCGCCGGTCTCGGCGGGGGCCTCCTCGGGCTCCTCGACGGCCTCCGGGGCGGGTGCCTCGACGGTCTTGGCGGAGCGGGAGCGCGTCCTGCCGCGCGTGCGGCCGCGACCGGTCTCCTTGACCTCCTTGGCGCTCTCCCTGGCCTCCGTGGCGTCGCCCCCGGTCTCGGCGGGCTCCTTCACCTCAGCGGCCTCCGGAGCGGGCGCGCTCGCCTTCTCGGCCGTGGCGCGGGCGCGGGTGCGGCGCTGCGCGGCGGCCGGGGCGTCGTCCGGACGGCCCGCCGCGCGCACGGTGCGCTTGCGGGAGCTGGCGGACACCGAGGTGTTGACGGTGCCGACCTCTCCGGAACCGGCCAGCTTGGTGACCGGCGCGGTGGGCGCGGAGAAGACGTCGTCGGGCTCGGGGGGTGGTCCTGCCGCACGGCGAGCGCCCTTGGCGGGCGCGGGTGTGGTCACCCGCACCGCGCCGTCCCCCGTGGGGGGCGCCGCCGCCGTGTTCTCGGTTGTTTCAGTTGTACCCGCGGCGCCTTCGGCACCGTTGTTGGGCTCGTTCTCGAGCATCCGGGCGGTCTCCCGTCAAAGCACTCGGGCGCACCGCGACCTCATCGGTCGGTGGCGCGGCTCACGGGCGCTGTCGTCGCTGTGTCAGCGCCGACGACACTGGTGTGCCGTCGGGGCAAAGTCCTGTGGTTTCGCCCATGTTCCCCGCTTTGGGGCCCTTCATGACGAAGATCCCGTCATGGGCGATGACGTCCGTGGTGAGCGGGTGCGTCGATCGTTCTTCTGGTCGTGCGCGGTCCCGGCGCTCCCAGTGATGGCAGCCTCGGGTCGGTCCGCGTCGAACGGATCAGCGATCACACCTGTCGCCTCGTCCAGTGGCCCCTGCGCCAGCCTGGTCATCGTCGGTGATGACGGCGGCGCGAGGTCGGCCAGTTGGCGGAGGCCGGTCAGCACGTCGTCTGGTCGTACAGCAGGTGTCGTGTGCCGTATGACCATTCGAAGTATGGCATATGTCGCGTGTCGGTCCCCTGGGACGCGCCCATGGGATCGGTGACACACATCGATATCGAGGACGGCCGGGCGGGTGTCGAAGCGGCGTCGGCCCTTCTTCGTCATCCGTTCCACCTCGACGCTCTCGGCGGCCAGGTAGGTGGCCACCGCCCTGGCGGCGTCGTCGGGGTCGACGTCCGCCATCTCCACGCGCCACTCGGAGGCCTCGAGCCGGTCGGCCAGGCCCTGGGTCCGGGCCTCGACGACCTCGATCACGTCGATCCCGTCGGGCATCGCCGCGTCGATCGCGGTCCTGACCTGTTCGGGTCGGCGCGCCTCGGCCAGGATGAGCTCAAGATACTCCGCCTCACTGGCGACCCCGGTGGGGGCCGCACCGGTGTAGGAGATCTTGGGGTGTGGTGAGAAGCCAGCGGAGAAGGCCACGGGTACCGAGGCCCTGCGCAGGGCTCTCTCCAGTGCCCGGGCTATGTCCCGGTGGCTCGCGAAGCGCATACGTCCGCGTTTGGCGTAGCGGACGCGCAGCCTCTGGCCGGGGTTGGCGGTGGAGGGTGAGGTGGTGCCCTCGTGTGCGGGGGGCAGCTCAACTCCTTTCCTCAGTGCCCCCTGTGTTCAGGGCCGTCTGTGGCGGCCCTCAGGGGCTGTTCCTCGTCCTGTTCAGCGTACGGTGCGCCGAAGTGCACACGCGCCAAGCGGGACACGCATACCGGTACCTCCCCCGACGGCCCCCGATCGAAAAGTCCCGAGCGGGTCCGAGCGGACACTGAACCGGTGTTCACCTCCAGAACACGGGGGCGCGGAAAAAAAATCCAAAGAAATCCCGCAACCATGGCAACCCCCGGTATCCCCCGCGAGTCTTACTTCACGTACGGCCCGGCGCGAGCGGGGCGCCGGGCCGTACACCTTCTCCCCCGGACGCTCCCCCGGTGCCAACGGCACACGACGAGGTCGAGCCACACCGCGGCGGGCGCCCGGAGCGCGAATCCTACTCCGTTTCCCCCCATCGCACACTGATCGCCCCGATTCCCGGGTGCGCTCGCCGTGCCCACGAACCCTCACCCGCCCCTCGCGGGGCCGGTCCCACCCCCGGCGGGACCGGCCCTAACCCGTCTCAGACCACGGTCAGCGGCAGCATCGGACGGCCCCCGGCCTGATCGTTGATCTGGATCTCGGTGCCCATGGTGGGGCACACCCCGCAGTCGTAGCAGGGGTTCCAACGGCAGTCGTCGACCTCCAGGGACTCCTCGCCGTGCAGAGAGTCCTGCCAGTCCTGCCAGAGCCAGGAGCGGTCCAGCCCGGCGTCGAGGTGGTCCCAGGGCAGGACCTCGTCCTCGTCGCGCTCTCGGGTGGTGAACCAGTCCACGTCCACGCCGGTCCCTGCCAGCCCGGTCTCGGCCGCCCTCATCCAGCGGTCGTAGGAGAAGTGCTCGCTCCAGCCGTCGAAGCGGCCGCCCGCGCGCCACACCTCCTCGACGACCCGGCCGACCCGCCGGTCGCCCCGGGACAGCAGGCCCTCCATGATCGACGGACGTCCCTCGTGGTAGCGCAGTCCGATGGACTTCCCGTACCTGCGGTCACCTCGGATCCGGTCCCGTAGCCTGCGCAGCCGGGCGTCCACGTCCTGGTGCGAGGTCTGGGCCGCCCACTGGAACGGGGTCTGCGGTTTGGGGACGAACCCGCCGATGGAGACCGTGCAGCGGATGTCCTTGCGCCCGGTCACCTCGCGGCCGGTCCGAATCACCTCGGTGGCGAGGTCCGCGATGGCCAGGACGTCCTCGTCCTCCTCGGTGGGCAGTCCGCACATGAAGTAGAGCTTCACCTGGCGCCACCCGGCCGCGTAGGCGGCGGTGACGGTGCGGATGAGGTCCTCCTCGGTGACCATCTTGTTGATCACCCGGCGCATGCGTTCGCTGCCGCCCTCGGGGGCGAAGGTCAGCCCGGAACGGCGGCCGTTGCGCGTGAGTTCGTTGGCGAGGTCGATGTTGAAGGCGTCCACGCGGGTGGAGGGCAGGGACAGGCCGGTGTTGGTGCCCTCGTAGTGGTCGGCGAGGTTGCGTGCGATGTCGCCGATCTCACTGTGGTCCGCGCTGGAGAGCGAGAGCAGGCCCACCTCCTGGAAGCCGGAGGCCTTCACCCCCTCCTCCACCATCTTCTGGACGGTCTCCTGGTTGCGCTCGCGCACCGGCCGGGTGATCATCCCGGCCTGGCAGAACCGGCAGCCGCGCGTGCAGCCCCGGAAGATCTCCACGCTGTACCGCTCGTGCACGGACTCCGCCGTGGGGACGATGGGCCGCTTCGGGTACGGCCACTGGTCCAGGTCCATCACCGTGTGCTTCTGCACGGTGTCCGGTACCCCGGCGCGGTTGGGCGCGTACCCGGCGATCCGTCCGTCGTCGAGGTAGGCCACGTCGTAGAAGCGCGGCACGTACACGCCTCCGGTGGCGGCCAGGCGCAGGAGGAGACCGTCCCGTCCGCCTGGGGCGCCCTCCTCCTTGAACTCGCGGATGATCTCGGTGATGGCGAGGGTGATCTCCTCGCCGTCCCCGAGCACCACGGCGTCCAGGAAGTCGGCGATGGGCTCGGGGTTGAACGCGGAGTGGCCCCCGGCCAGGACGACCGGGTCCTCCTCGGTGCGGTCGGCGGTGCGGCGCGGGATGCCCGCCAGGTCCAGCGCGGTGAGCATGTTGGTGTAGCCCATCTCGCTGGCGAAGCTCAGGCCGAGGACGTCGAAGGCGCGGATCGGCCGGTGGGAGTCCACCGTGAAGTGCGGGACACCGTGCTCGCGCATGAGGCGTTCCATGTCCGGCCAGACAGCGTAGGCGCGCTCGGCCAGCACACCCTCGCGTTCGTTGAGCACCTCGTAGAGGATCTGCACGCCCTGGTTGGGCACCCCCACCTCGTAGGCGTCCGGGTACATCAGCGCCCAGCGCACCCGCGCGGAGTCCCAGGGCTTGACCACGGAGTTGAGCTCACCGCCCACGTACTGGATCGGCTTGCTCACCCGGGGCAGCAGGGCTTCGAGACGCGGGAAGAGGCTTTCGACGGACATGGTGTGGCCTTCGATCGGCGGACATCGTGTCTGGCTGGATCACACCAGGCTAGCCGCCTGGGATCCTCCCGGACCGGTCATCCACAGGCCGGTCCGGGGTGGTTCGCGCGGATCAGAACTCGAAGCCGCGGTCCCGGGAGTTGACCCCCAGCACCAGGCCCAGAGCCAGCATGTTCGCGAGGATCGCCGTGCCGCCGTAGGACACGAACGGCAGCGGCAGACCGGTCACCGGCAGGATGCCGAGGCCCATCCCGATGTTGATGAAGGCCTGGAACCCGAACCAGGAGGCCACCCCCACGCACAGCAGTCGCGGGTAGGGCTGGTCACACCCCTGGGCGATGCGCAGGATCCGCCAGATCACCACGGCGAACAGCACGATGATCGCACCGGAGCCGACGAAGCCCAGCTCCTCCCCGGCCACCGTGAAGATGAAGTCCGTGTGCTGCTCGGGGACGAACCGGCCGTGTGTCTGCTCCCCCTGGAACAGACCGGTGCCGTCGAAGCCACCCGACCCCACGGCGATCAGCGCCTGCGCGGAGTTGTAGCCCGCGCCCTGCGGGTCGGCGGCCGGGTCCATCAGGGTCGCGATCCGGTCCAGCTGATAGGGCTCCAGCAGGTCGAACCACCACACGGCCAGAGCCGCCAGCGCACCGCAGGACAGCATGCCCGCCACCCAGACGACCGGAGCCCCGGACAGCGTGAGCATGCCGAGGAAGATCGCGCACAGGACCAGGCTGGTCCCGAGGTCGGGCTGGAGCATGACGAGCCCGAGAGGGATCGCCATCACCAGGAGGCAGAACAGCACGTCCCTGGTCATCGGCCGGGTCTCGCCGTCCCGGGGCTCACCGAGAAGCGTGGCCAGGACCAGGATCAGCCCGACCTTGGCCAGCTCACTGGGCTGGAACTGGAAGCCGCCGATCACGATCCAGCCGCGCGAACCGTTGATCACCGCGCCCAGGGGAGTGAGCACCAGGACGAGGGTGACCACCGAGAACCCGTAGGCGATCGGCGCGTAGGCGCGGACCGTCCGGTAGTCCACGGCCGCCAAGACCAGGCACACCGTCACCGCCACGGCGAGGTGGGCCAGGTGGCGGACGAGGTGGTCCAGGGACTCCAGGGGGTCGCCGCCGTCGCCCGGCAGGGTCGCCGACCACACCAGCAGCGATCCGATCCCGGCGAGCGCCAGCACGGAGGCGATCAGGAGCCAGTCGAGGCGGCGCGCCCCGCCCGCCGCCGTGCTGAGGGTCCGCCCCAGGTCGTTCTGGCGCCGGGGCGGACCGCCCATGTTCGTGATCATCAGGGCTCCAGCGTCTCGATGGAACCGTCCTGGCGGACGACCGGCAGTTCGGTGTGCGGCTTGCCGCCGGGAAGCAGCGGCTTGCCGTCCTTCACGTCCTCGGTGTCACCGGCGGACGAGAATCCGTACAGGCCCTCGTAGATCTCGCGGGCGATCGGTGCGGCGGTCTCACCGCCGGTACCGCCCTGGGAGACCAGGACGACGATGGCGTACTGCGGATCGTCCACCGGCGCGTAGGAGGCGAACCAGGACGACACCTGGCGGCCCTGCGCGTCGGCACTTCCGGTCTTGCCCGCGACGGCGACCTTGTCCTGCGGGAAGTCGGAGAAGGCGCCACCACCGGTGCCGGATGTGGTCACCTCCGCCAGGGCCTCCTGGAGGTACTTGACGGTCTCTTCGCTGACCGGCACCTCGTTCTTGACCGTGGGCTCGATCGGATCGACCTTCGAGCCGTCGGCGGCGACCATGGCCTTGGCCACGCGGGGCTCGTACAGCGTGCCGCCGTTGGCGATGGACGCGTAGGCGCTGGCCAGCTGGAGCGGGCTGACGAGGACGTCGCCCTGGCCGATCGAGAAGTTGATCGCCTCGCTGGCCCTCCACTCGAAACCCTCCACGCAGTGTTCGTGGGCGAGCTGCTTGAGGTAGGCGGCCTGGGACGGGTCGCTCTCGGCGATCTCCGGGTAGCCGCCCTCAGCGCGCTTGCAGTTGACCTCCCGCGTCTCCTCCCAGAAGGTGCGCTTCCACTCGCGGTCGGGGATGCGGCCACCGGTCTCGTAGGGCAGGTCCACGCCGGTGGGCGAGCCGAACCCGTAGCCGCGCGCCATGTCGGCCATGGCCTCCTCGGGGTCGCCGTCCGGGTGGAGCCCGCCGTCCTTGGACCACATCTGGTAGCCGAAGTTGTAGAACACGGTGTTGCAGGAGGCGATGATCGCCTGCTTCAGGGTGATGCTGCCCTGACCCGCGCCCGCGTAGTTCTCGTAGCTCTGACCGGCCAGGTTGACCGAGCCGGGACAGGCGTAGCTGCTACGCAGCGAGTACCCGTTCTCGACGGCGGCCGAAAGCGACGACACCTTGAAGGTGGATCCGGGCGGGTACGTGCCCTGGACGGCGCGGGAGAGCAGCGGCTCCCCGGCCTCCTCGCTGAGCATGGCGTCGAAGGTCTCCTGGTCGATGCCGCCGTCCCAGATGGTGGGGTCGTAGGTGGGCAGGCTGGCCATGGCCACGACCCCGCCGTTGGTGACGTCCAGGACGACCGCGGCCCCGGAGTCGGCCTTGTACTTGGGCCGGGCGCCCTCCATGCCGCGGGCCAGGGCCTCCTCGGCGACCTTCTGGACGTTCATGTCCATGTGGGTCACCAGGTGCATACCCGCCTCGGGGAGGCGCTCGGAGATCACGTCCATGATCTCGCCGTGGTTGTTGACGCCCAGGGTCCGCAGTCCGGCGTTGCCGCGCAGCTCCTTGTCGTAGACGGCCTCCAGGCCGTCACGGCCCACCATGTCGATCCCGGTGAACTGGGTGCGCAGTTCCTCACGGGCCTCCAGCTCCTCCTGGGTGACGGGCTGGAGGTAGCCGAGCATCTGGCCCGCGTGGTCTCCGTAGGGGTACTCGCGCACGGCCTGGGCCTGCGCGGTGATCCCCGGGAAGTCGTCGGCGCGCTCCATGATCTGGAGCGCGATCGGGCCCTCCACGTCCTCGGCGAGGGTGACGGGCTGGTAGGGCGACCCGGGCCAGCAGGGACGCTGGACCTCGGGGCCGCACAGGCGCATGCGCTGCTGGAGTTCCTCCAGGGGGACGTCGAGGACTCCGGAGAGGTCGCTGAGGACCTTCTCCCCGCCGTCCTTCATCCCCTGGAGCCGGTGGTAGTCGGCCGACACCAGGAGTTCGGTCTTGTTGTTGACCACGACGCGGCCGCTGGAGTCGAGGATCTGCCCCCGGGTGGCGGGGACGACCAGCTCCTGGTGGTGGTTGGAGACGGCGAGCTCGCGGTAGTGGTCGGCCATGGGCACCTGGAGGTACCAGAGCCGGGCGACCAGGACCGCGAACAGGGCCAGCACCAGGAACTGCGCCAGGAAGAGTCCGAACCAGCCGAGCCTGCGGCCGGGAAGCGACGGGTTGGTGGGCGGCTTGTGCACGGGGTCACCACCCTCTGATCGAGGTCGGCCCCTGGATGGTGGCGAGGTCGCTCTCCGCGAGCGAGGTGCGCACCCACAGGATCGGCAGTGTCACCACCGTGGCGAACAGGGTGGTCAGGAGCGCGCCGACGCCGACGCGGACGCTGACCGCCGCGAGCGTGATGTTGGCGTCCCCCATCAGGAATCCGACGAGCGCGTAGGTCAGGCCCACTCCCACCGCGGTGACGGCGGTGATGCCCAGGGCGGTCCAGTTCGAGACGGCGTTGCCCACCGCACCGCCCAGGCCCGTGTTGGCTCGCAGCAGTGAGACGAGGTAGGCGGCCACGCACAGCACCAGGGCGTAGCGGCCCATCGGGTGTTCGGCCGGGGGCAGGGCGTCCATGGCCAGCCCGGCCGCGAAGCCGCACCCGGCGGCGGCCGCCGGGTTGGTGGTCAGGGCGACCGCGACGACCGCCGCGAGGACCAGGTCCGGCCCCCACTCGAAGGGCAGACGGTTGACGATGGTGGCCTGCGCGAGCACCGCGACGGCCACCATGAGCAGGGTCCCTGCGGTCCTCACTGGTCCCCCTTGGGGTCGGGTTTGGGCGGGAGCACGGAGTCGCGCGGGTCCTCGGCGGGGCCGGAGACGACCACACCCACCATGTCCAGGGACGCGAAGTCCACGGCTGGGGTGATGCGGGCGATCCGGCTCAGCGCGCCGGGCGCCACGTGGACCTCGTCGACGGTGCCGATGGGCACCCCCGGGACGAAGGGAGCGCCGTCGTGTGAGCCGAGCGTGACCACGCGGTCCCCCTCGTCGATGGGGGCCTCCATGTCGAACAGCTCCAGGGTGAGGTCGGCCTCGGGGCCGCCCGGCACGCTGCCTCCGCTGATCGCGCCGATCTTGCTGGTCTTCTCGAGCCGCGCGCCGACAGTGGAGTTCACGTCGGTGGCGAGCTTGACGGTGGCGAGTCGGGGCCCGGCCTCGATGACCCGTCCGACCAGGCCGGAGCCGCTGACGACGGTCATGTCCGGGCGGATCCCGGAGTCGGTGCCCGCGTCGATGGTGACGGTGTGCCCGTAGCCCTGCGCGGTGGTGCGGGTGACGGCCTGGGCCGGGACGATCTCGTAGCCGCCCAGACCGGACAGGTGCAGGAGCTCGTCGAGCTGGTCCGCGCGTCCGTCGTCGAGTCGGGCCGCCTGGAGGTCCGACTCCAGTTCGGCGTTGGCGGCCTCCAGCTCGGCGATCCTGGCGGCCGACTTCGGGCCCTGGCTCACACCCTCGTAGAGCGTGGCGGCGGGCCCGGCGGCCAGGCCGACCGCGGTTGAGGCGGGGGTGAAGACGAGTTCGCCGCCGCCCCGGGCGACCGAGGTGACCGGATTGCTCCCCGCCCGCGAGTCCAGGACCATCAGGGCCACGGCCGCCACGATGAGCACGGCGAGGAACAGACGGGACCGCGTGGAGTCGCGGAGCATGTCAGCGCCGCCGTTCCGGGACGAGGACCTGGTGGAGGCGTTCGTAGTTCTCAACGCAGGTACCCGAGCCCACGGCGACGGAGTCGAGGGCGTTGTCGGCCACGTGGATGGGCATTCCGGTCTCGTGGAGGAGACGGTCGTCGAGGCCGCGCAGCAGGGCGCCGCCGCCGGTGACCGCGACGCCCCGGTCCATGATGTCGCCGGAGAGTTCGGGCGGGCACTTGTCGAGACTGGTGCGGACCGCGTCGATGATCGCGGTGACCGGCTCCTCGATGGCCTGGCGCACGTCGGACTCGGACAGGACGATGGTCTTGGGCAGGCCGCTGATGAGGTCGCGTCCGCGCACCTCGGCGTGCAGCTCCTCCGTGCCCGTGGGGTAGGCGGAGCCGATGGCGAGCTTGAGCTCCTCGGCGGTGCGCTCCCCGATCATCAGGGAGTACTCCTTCTTGATGAAGGTCATGATCGCCTGGTCGAGTTCGTCACCGCCCACCCGGATGGACTGGGAGGTGACGATGCCGCCCATGGAGATGACGGCGACCTCGGTGGTGCCTCCGCCGATGTCGACCACCATGTTGCCGGTGGGCTCGTGGACCGGGAGCCCGGCGCCGATAGCCGCGGCCATGGGCTCCTCGATGATGTACACGCGGCGCGCCCCGGCCTGGTAGCCCGCCTCCTTGACCGCGCGGTGCTCGACCGAGGTGATGCCGCTCGGGACCGCGACGATGATGCGGGGCTTGGCGAAGTGGCGGCGGCGGTGGATCTTCTGGATGAAGTACCGCAGCATGCGCTCGGTGACCTCGAAGTCGGCGATGACGCCGTCCTTGAGGGGGCGGATGGCGGTGATGTTGGTCGGCGTGCGGCCGATCATCTGCTTGGCCTCGATACCGACCGCCACGATCTTGCCGGTCGAGGTGTTCAGCGCGACCACGGAGGGCTCGTTCAGGACGATGCCGCGTCCGCGTACGTACACGAGTGTGTTGGCGGTACCAAGGTCTACGGCCATGTCCCGGCCGAGAAATGCAAGGTTGTTCGGCATGTAACGTCCTCAGAGGCGCCGTGTCGGGCGGGGACGCGCGGTCACGACCATACGTGGTCGTTCCAGCACGTTAGGTATCCAGTCCTCCGCATCGTAACGGTCCGCACTTAGTCCGTTACGCAAACACACCGAATTGTTGCCTCGTCACCGGGCAAGGGTGGGAAAAGAAATGGTGTCCCGGGTGCGTGAGCACCCCGGGACACCAAGACTAGGGCTCACGGGCCCGGAACCCCTACAGGTCGGGGAAGAACAGCTTGATCTCGCGCTCGGCGGAGTAGGTGGAGTCCGAGCCGTGGACGATGTTCTTCTGGACCTCCAGGGCGAAGTCGCCGCGGATGGTCCCGGGCGTGGCGGTCACCGGGTCGGTGGCACCGGCCAGGGCGCGGAAGGCCTCGATGGCGCGCTCGCCCTCGACCACCATGGCGACCAGCGGACCACCGGTGATGAACTCCACCAGCGAGTCGAAGAACGGACGCGAGGCGTGCTCCTCGTAGTGCGTCTTCGCGGTGTCCGCGTCGAGCGTGCGCAGCTCCATCGCGACCAGGTTCAGGCCCTTGCGCTCGATGCGCGAGATGACCTCACCGACGATGTTGCGGCGGACACCGTCGGGCTTGATGAGAACGAGAGTGCGCTCCACGTGCGTTTCAACTCCTCATTGGGGACCCCCGCGTGGCACAAGGGGGCCTGGGCCCGCAGTGGCGAGCGCACGCGGTGGGGTGAACGGGTGTGTGACCGGGGCTCGGGGACGAGGCGGGGGGAGGTTCCGCCGTGCGGGTCCGCTCGTCTGCCCGGACGTGCGTCACACTATCGCGTTTGCTCCGTGGACGCGGGGGGAGAGCCCATTCGTCCTAGGACGGCCCGCCGACCCCCGCGTCCACCTCCTGCTCGGCCCGTTCCTCATGGGCGGCGCGGGCTGCGTCGACCCTTCGCCCCAGGATCACGCCGGTGACCCACAGGGACACGAACACGATCGCTACCAGGGGCGCCCCGGTGACCATGAAGGAGCTGAACAGGAAGGCCGCCTGGAGCACCCACGACGCGTAGTGCGCCCAGGTGTGCTTCTGGAGGCCGGAAAGCAGCAGGGCGGCCAGCGCCATGCCGCCCCAGACACCGCCCGCCACGGCGGGGTCGGCGCCCTCCAGGTTGATGGCGATCGGGATCGCCAGACCGATCACGACGGCCTCGAACACGAGGACCACGGCGCAGAGTGTGCGCACGGCGTTCTCCCTTCGTCTGTGGGTCTTCAGTCCCCGGAACCGCGCAGCAGGTGGATCGCGTCGCCCGAGGTGACGACCGATCCGGTGACCAGCACGCCGGTTCCGCCGAACTCGCCGCCTCCCTCGGCCAGGCCCACGGCCTGGTCGATGGCGTCGTCGAGCCGCGCGGCCACGTGCACGCGGTCCTCGCCGAAGATCTGCCGGGCGATGTCGGTCAGCTGTGCCGGGTCAAGGGACCGAGGTGAGGAGTTTCGGGTGACCACGATCTCGTCGAGCAGCGGTTCGAGGGGTTCCAGGATGCCCTCGACGTCCTTGTCGGCCATGATCGCGATCACGCCGATCAGCCTGGAGAAGGAGAAGGCCTCCTCCACGGCCGCGGCGGTGGCGATCATTCCGGCCGGGTTGTGGGCGGCGTCGGCGATGACGGTCGGGCTGGTGCGCACGACCTCCATGCGGCCCGGGGAGTCGATCGCGGCCAGGCCCTCGCCGACGATCACCGGGTCGAGTCCGGCCGCGTCCTCGGAGGCGGAGAAGGCCTCGACGGCCGCGATGGCGACCGCCGCGTTGCTGGCCTGGTGTTCGCCGAACAGCGACAGGAAGAGGTTGTCGTAGGTGCCGGTGAGGCCCTTGACGGCGACCTGCTGGCCGCCGACGGCGACCTCGCGGGAGGTCACGCCGAACTCCAGCCCCTCGCGGGCCACGGTGGACCCGACCTCGGCGGCGTGCCGGAGCAGGACCTCGGCGGCGGGCAGAGGCTGCTGGGCCATGACGGTGACCGAGCCGGGCTTGATGATCCCGGCCTTCTCCTCGGCGATGCCGTCGAGGGTGTCGGGCAGGTACTCGGTGTGGTCGATCCCGATGGGGGTGATCACGGCCACGTCGCCGTCGACGACGTTGGTGGCGTCCCAGCTGCCGCCCATGCCGACCTCCACCACGGCGATGTCCACGGGGGCGTCGGCGAACACGGCGTAGGCCATCACGGTGAGGATCTCGAAGAACGACAACCGGATGTCGCTCATCGAGTCGGCCATCTCCAGGTACGGCCGGATGTCATCGTAGGCCTCGACGAACTCCTCCTGCGAGATCGGCTCGCCGTCGACGACGATCCGCTCCCGCACCGTCCGCAGGTGGGGGCTGGTGTAGCGGCCCACGCGCAGGCCTCGGCCGCGCACGAGCGCGTCGATCATCCGGGCGGTGGACGTCTTGCCGTTGGTTCCGGTGACGTGGATGACCCGGAAGTTGCGGTGCGGGTCACCCAGCAGGTCCAGGACCGTGCGGACACGGTCCAGAGTGGGGTCGATGTCGGATTCGGGCGCGCGGGAGAGAATCTCCGCGGTGACCTCGGCGTAGCGCTCGTGGGCGCCCGCGCCACTCACGGGGTCTCGGTGGTCGGGGTGTACACCCGCGCCAGTGTACGCGGCCCCACCTGGGCTCCGACGCGGGGTCGGGCGTACGGTGGTCCCCTCCGCGCGGACCATACTGGGGGCATGCCCAGCTTTGACCCGATCGTCGAACCGTTCTTCTCCGAGTGGGCGGGACGCGGCCCCGGACAGGCGCGCAGCCTGGACCGCGCGTCCGCGCTCCTGGCCGCGCTGGACCTGGACCCGGCACCGACGCCCGTGCTCGGTGTGGTGGGTTCCAAGGGCAAGGGGAGCACGGCCACCTACGCGGCGGCCACCCTGTCCGCCGCCGGTCTGCGGACGGTCCTGGTGACGGGTCCGAGCTTCCGGGGGTACCGCGAACGGGTCCGGGTCGACGGCGTGTCCGTGACCGACGACGAACTCCGCGACCTCGGCCAGACCATGGAGGCCGCCCGGCGTTCCCTGCCCTCCCCTGAGGAGGGCTATCTGGCGCCGAGCGGGCTGTTCCTCGTGGCCGGCCTGCTGCACGCACGCGCGGTCGGCGCCGACGTGTGCGTCCTGGAGGCCGGCATGGGCGGGCACCGCGACGAGTTGCGTCTCCTGGGCCCGCAGGTGGTGGCTCTGGGCATGGTCTTCGCCGAGCACGTGGGGGTCCTCGGGGACACCGTGGCGGAGATCGCACGCGAGAAGACCCGCGTGGTCCACCCCGAACGCACCCGTGCGCTGGTGACCCTGCCGCAGAGCGCGGAGGCGGCGCCCGTCGTGGCCGGGACCCTGGCCGAGAACACCCGTGAACGGCTCTCCCCACAGGTCGTGGACCCCGCGACCGCGACCGAACCCCCCGAGGCCCTGCGCCCCCGGGGCCTGTCCGCCGCCAACGGAGTCCTGGGCACCGCCGCCGCCACCCGCATGCTGGACCTGATGGACAGGCCACCGGCGACGCCCAGTCGGCTCCACGAGGTCCTGGGCACCGTGAACCTGCCCGCCCGCCTGTCGAGGCACACCGTTCCCGGCTCATCCACCGAGGTCGTGGTGGACTCCGCCATCGACCGCGTCGGCGTGACCGCCGCGCTGTCCCACGCCCGCGACCTGTGGGGCGGTGTGGATCACGTCCTGCTGTGCCTGCCCGACCACAAGGACGTCTCCGGGGCAGTCGAAGCGCTCAAGGGGCTGCGGGTGACCGCCGTGCGCCTGCCGGAGGAGCACCTGCGCTTCGAGCACGCCCTCCCCGACCACTGGAACCGCGTCCGCGCCGAGGACCTCTCCCCCACCGCCGTCACCGCCCTCGGCCGACGCGTCCTCGCCCTGGGCACGGTCTACTTCACCGGGCGCATGACGGAGGTCCTCGACGCCCCCACCGACCGCCTCTTCGACCCGCGTCCCGCATAACCCCCACACGCGACCACACTTCGCGACACGATCGGCTCGGCCTCAATGAGGCCGCTCGCAAGGAGCTGGAGGGCTTGATGGCTGTGGAGACCTACGAGTGGCAGAGCGACTTCGCCCGCAAGTACGTCGGTATCGGCCGGGAAGAAGGCCGGGAAGAAGGCCGCGCGGCTGAGGCGGCGCGCAGCGTCGTCTCGGTGCTGGAGGCACGCGGTTTCAGCGTCCCGGACGAGGTCCGCGAGCGCATCGAGGGCTGTGCGGACCTGGCGACCCTGGAGAAGTGGGTCCCCTCGGCCGTCACGGTGGACCGGCCCGAGGACCTCTTCGACTGAGACGGGGCCGGGGGCACGCGGCCCCCGGCCCCGGATCGTCGGTGACGGTTACCGGCCGGGGCGGTAGACCGGCTGGGTCTGCGGGTTGAACTCCTCGTACGTGACCCGCTCGGCCGCACGCAGGCGCGGGTCGGTCAGCTTGAGGACGTCCAGGCCGCGGTCGATGTCGGACGAGTACACGTAGCCGTTGTAGTAGTACGTCGACCAGGTGTCGTTGTCCTGGATGTCGGGGTCGATCCGGGAGTCGGCGTCGAAGTAGCCGATCTCGCGCGGGTTGGTCGGGTCGTTGAAGTCGATCACCGAGATGCCGCCCTGGTACCAGGACTGCACGAAGTAGTCCTGGCCGGGGACCGGGATGAGCGACCCGTTGTGGGCCACGCACACCTGGTCGCCCTGGTGGCGGTCGATCTTGAAGTAGCTCGCGAACTCCAGCGTGGAGTCGGCGCCCTCACCGTCCAGGGTGTAGATGGCGTTGGCGCCGCGCTCGGGTCCGATCTCCTCGGTGCACGTGGGCGCACCGCCGCCGCCGAGCTCGTCGGTGAACAGCACCGTGCGGGCGTCGTTGGTGAAGGTCGCGGAGTGCCAGAAGGCGAAGTTGTCGTCCTGGACCACCTCGGTGACCACCGGGGAGGCCGGGTCCGAGATGTCCATCAGGATGCCGTCGCCCATGCAGGCACCGGCGGCGATGTCCTTGGACGGGAAGGCCGTGATGTCGTGGCAGCCCGTGGTGGTGCGGTGGCCGCCGTCCGGGAACAGCACCGGCTCGTTGACAAGGAACGCCTCCGAGGGCGCGTCGAGCGGCACCTCGATGACGCCGATCTTGTCGTGCGGCGGCTGGCAGTTGGGGAAGTTCGCCGAGGGAGAGTACGAGGACACGTAGACGTACTCGCGCTCCGCGTCACCGGGGACCAGCGTCAGGGTGTGCGATCCGCAGTCGGTGCGCACGGCCGAGACGTACTGCGGGTTGGCCTTGTCGGAGATGTCGAAGATGCGAACACCCTCGAACCCGTTCGGGTCGGTGACCGGCACGGCGGGGGCGCCGCACTCGTCGTTCGCGCGGGGGTAGTCCACAGCGAAGTACAGGAGGTCGCCGCTGACCGCGACGTCGCCCTGCCCGCCGGGGCACACCACCTCGGAGACGATCCTCGGGTCCTCGGGCTCGGAGATGTCGTAGATGACGAAGCCGTCGTAGTTGCCGCCGATGGCGTAGTCGCCGGTGAACGCCAGGTCCGAGTTGGTGTTGTTGACCGCCTCGGGCTTGGGGACGTTGGCCACGAGCTCGACGTTGTCGCTGGAGATCTCGTCCGAGGGCGGCGCGTCGGCGTACGCCGCCGCCGGGCCGAGGAGCCCGGTGAACAGCGTCGCGGCAGCGGCCGTCGCCAGTACGGCGCCGCGGCGCGGGGAGGTGCGCATGGGTCTGCCTTCCAGATGGGGATCGGGGGTTGGGGGTGACAGCACGCGGGGGTGCCGCGCGTGGCTCGCGCGGCACCCCGGTGCGTCGTCGCTGGTTACCGCCCGGGGCGGTAGACCGGCTGGGTCTGCGGGTTGAACTCCTCGTACGTGACCCGCTCGGCCGCACGCAGGCGCGGGTCGGTCAGCTTGAGGACGTCCAGGCCGCGGCGCATGTCCGAGGAGTACACGTAGCCGTTGTAGTAGTACGCGGACCAGGTGCTGCCGTTCTCGATGTCCGGGTCGATCCGGTTGTCGGGGTCGAAGTAACCGATCTCGCGGGGGTTGCTGAGGTCGTTGAAGTCGATGATCGAGATGCCGCCCTGGTACCAGGACTGCACGAAGTAGTTCTTCCCCGGAACCGGGATGAGCGACCCGTTGTGCGCGACACAGGACTGCTGGTCGCCCTGGTGGCGGTCGATCTTGAAGTAGCTCGCGAACTCCAGGTCGTGGCCGCCGTCAGGGGACTCCTCCAGGGAGTAGATGGCGTTGGCGCCGCGCTCGGGTCCGATCTCCTCGGTGCAGGTGGCCGCACCGCCGCCGCCGAGTTCGTCGGTGAACAGGACGGCCTCGGCGTTGTTGGTGAAGGTGGCCGAGTGCCAGAAGGCGAAGTTCTCGTCCTGGACCACCTCGGTCACGACCGGGTTGACCGGGTCGGAGATGTCCATGATGATGCCGTCGCCCATGCAGGCGCCGGCGGCGAGGTCCTTGGCCGGGTGGACCGTGATGTCGTGGCAGCCCTCGGTCGGTCGGAGCAGACCGGGCTGGTCGTGGTTGCCGCCGTCCGGGAAGAGCACCGGCTCGTTGACGATCGCGGCCGAGCCCGGGTCGTCCACGGGGACCTCAATGATCGCGATCTTGTCGTGCGGCGGCTGGCAGTTGTGGAAGTTCACCGAGGGCGCGTAGGACGAGACGTAGACCAGTTCGGTCGAGGGGTCCGCGCCGGGCACGAGGGTCAGCGTGTGCGATCCGCAGTCGGTGCGCACGGCCGAGACGTACTGGGGGTTGGCCTTGTCGGAGATGTCGAAGATCCGCACGCCCTCGAACCCGTTCGGGTCGGTGACCGGCACGGCGGGAGCGCCGCACTCGTCGTTGGCCCGGGGGGAGTCCACGGCGAAGTAGAGCAGGTCCCCGCTGACGGAGACGTCGCCCTGGCCACCGGGGCACACCACCTCCGAGACGATCCTCGGGTCCGCCGGGTCAGCGACGTCGTAGATGACGAAACCGTCGTAGTTGCCGCCGATGACGTGGTCGCCGGTGAACGCCAGGTCCGAGTTGGTGTTGCTGACCGCGTCCGGCTTGGGGACGTTGGCGAGGTGCTCGACGTTGTCACTGGTGACGCTGTCGGAGGGAGGCGTGTCGGCGTACGCCGCCGCCGGGCCGAGGAGCCCGGCGAACAGGGTCGCCGCCGCGGTCAGCGCGACCGCCGTCACGCCGCGCGGGCCGAGTCCGGCCCGTGACGGGGGAGCTGCGGGCATGGTTTCTCCAGATCGGTTGGGGGACGGAGATGAGGGGTACGCGGCGGGGCCGTGGCCGTCGGACCACGGCCCCGTTCTCTCCCGTTTGCCCTGACTCCCCAGGAGGAGCCACCGGGAGAGGTCGTGGCGCGCGTCAGCGGCCCGGTCGGTAGCTCGGCTGCGACTGCGGGTTGAACTCGTCATAGGTGACGCGCGCGGCGGAGCGGAGGCGCGGGTCGTCGAGCCGGATCACGTCGAGGCCCCGGGTGATGTCCGAGGAGTACACGTAGCCGTTGTAGTAGTACGCCGACCACGAACCGCCCAGGACGAGGTTGTCCTCGTCGATCGGGGCCCGGTCGAAGTAGCCGATCTCACGCGGCGCGGTCGGGTCGTTGAAGTCGATGACCGACACCCCGCCCTGGTACCAGGACTGAACGAAGAAGTCCTGGCCCGGGACCGGGATCAGCGAACCGTTGTGCGCAACGCAGTTCTCGGTGGCGCTCTGCACGCGCGGGATCTTGTAGTAGCTCTCGAAGTCCAGCTCGGGCGCCCCGTCCGTGCCGCCGACGGAGTAGATGGCGTTGGCGCCGCGCTCCACCCCGTGTTCCTCGGTGCAGATGGCGCCGCCACCGCCGCCGAGCTCGTCGGTGAAGATCACGGTGCCCGCGTCGTTGGTGAACGTGGCCGAGTGCCAGAAGGCGAAGTTGTCGTCCCGGACGACGTCGGTGACCACGGGGTGGGCGGGGTCGGAGATGTCCATCAGGATGCCGTCACCCATGCACGCCCCGGCGGCGAGGTCGAGCTCCGGGTAGGCGGTGATGTCGTGACAGCCGCTGGTGTTGCGGTTGCCACCGTCCGGGAACAGGACGGGCTCGTTGACCAGCGCGGCCTCGGAGGGGTTGTCCACGGGGATCTCGATGACCGAGATCTTGTCGTGCGGCGGCTGGCAGTTGGGGAAGTTCGCCGAGGGCGAGTAGGAGGACACGTACACGTAGTCGTGCTCGCCGTCCTTGCCGGGCACCAGGGTGTTGGTGTGCGATCCGCAGTCGGTGGCCACGGCCGCGACGTAGGCCGGGTTGGCCTTGTCGGAGATGTCGAAGACGCGGATGCCCTCGAACCCGTTCGGGTCGGTGGTGGGGACGGCGGGGGCGCCGCACTCGTCGTTGGCCCGGGGGTAGTCGACGGAGAAGTACAGGAGGTCGCCGCTGACCGAGACGTCGCCCTGGCCGCCGGGGCACACCACCTCGGAGACGACGGTCGGGGACTCCGGTTCGGAGATGTCGTAGACGACGAAACCGTTGTAGTTGCCGCCGATCGCGTAGTCACCGGTGAACGCCAGGTCGGTGTTGTAGTCACCCATGGCTTCGGACTTCGGGACGTTGGTCACGTGAGTGACGTTCGCGCTGGTCTCGGCGTCGCTCTCGAAGGGGGTCCGGTCCGCCGAGGCGGCGGCGGGCCCGAGGAGGCCCAAGGTCAGGGCGGTGGCGCCGACGAGAGCGAGGCCGGTGGAGCCGCGTCGGTACCGCAAGCGTCTGGAAGGGGAGGGGGCGGGGGACGACGCCATGCGTACTCCTGATTCCTGATGGAGCGAAACAGGAAGAACGTACACAGCTCAACATCAATATGTATAGAGGGAAACAAAAGAAACATGGTTGTTTACACGGTGTCGAGCCGACTCGATCCGCTCACGCACCGTGTCCAGACCGGCCCGGTTCCGGGTGCGGCGGGCGACCGCCGCACCCGGTCCGGCTAGCTGTTCGGGAGCTCCGGCTGCGACTGCGGGTTGAACTCGTCCAGCACCACCGACTCAGCCCCTTCGAACCGGGGGTCGGTGAGCGCCAGCACGTCCAGCCCGCGTTCCATGTCCGACGAGTAGACGTGCCCGTTGTAGTAGTACGCGGACCAGGAGCCGGCCGTGCGCAGCTGGTCCGGGTCGAACGGGCCACGGTCGAAGAAGCCCACCTCGACGGGCTGGTCGGGGTCGGTGAGGTCGATGACCGACACTCCGCCCTGGTACCAGGACTGAACGAAGAAGTCCTGGCCCGGGACCGGGATCAGCGAACCGTTGTGCGCCACGCAGTTCTCGGTATCGGTCTGGTGCCGAGGCAATTTGTAGTAACTCCGAAACTCGAGTTCGGGGCTTTCTCCCGACGTGTCCAGCGAGTAGACGGCGTTGGCGCCGCGCTCGGGGCCGATCCTCTCGTTGCAGGTCGCCGAGGAACCCGAGCCGAGTTCGTCGGTGAAGACCACGTTCCTCGCGTCGTTGGTGAACGTCGCCGAGTGCCAGAAGGCGAAGTTCTCGTCCTGGACGCGCTCCACCACCTCCGGGTGGATCGGGTCAGTGATGTCCAACAGCAGGCCGTCACCCAGGCACGCGGCGGCCGCCAGACCGCGAGCGGGATAGGCGGTGATGTCGTGGCAGCCCGTGGTCGTGCTGTGGCCGCCGCCCGGGAAGAGCACCGGCTCGTTGACGACGGCCGCCTCCTCGGGGGCCTCGTGCGGCACCTCGACGATGGAGATCCTGTCGTGCGGCGGCTGGCAGTTCGGAAAGACCTCCGCGGGGGCGTACGAGGACACGTAGACCACGTCGCTGCGCCCGTCCGCGCCCGGCACCAGGGTGTTGGTGTGCGATCCGCAGTCGGTGGCCACAGACGCGACGTACCGCGGGTTCGCCTTGTCCGAGATGTCGAAGATCCGCAGGCCCTCGAAGGCGTCGGCCTCAGTGGCCGGGGCGGACGGCGCCCCGCACTCGTCGTTCGCGCGCGGGTAGTCCACGGAGAAGTACAGGAGGTCGCCGCTGACCGAGACGTCGCCCTGACCCCCCGGGCACAGGACCTCGGAGACGACCGTCGGGGACTCCGGTTCGGAGATGTCGTAGACGACGAAACCGTTGTAGTTGCCGCCGATCGCGTAGTCACCGGTGAACGCCAGGTCGGAGTTGGGCGACCTCGCCAGCGTCTCCGGTTTGGGCACGTTGGCCAGGTGCACCACGCCCCCACCCGTGGTCACCCCGTCGTCGGCGCCGGCGCCCGGGACCGCGAGCCAGGCCACCGCGACCAGCGAGGCGACCGCGACCGTACCCCGGCGCCGTCCCGTAACCGAAGCCATGCACCCACCCCCGAAAACCACCCAAAGAAGTCACTTGACTACAATGGGTTGTACCCTCATCGTCGTACACAAGCCAGACGAAACGCCGAGAACGGACACCACCGGGAGTCCCACGAACGGACACGACCACCCCGCCGCACCCCCGGTACTGGACAAAACACCCCTCGAGTGAGTAGAAAACCCGCAGGACGTCGGGTCAGCCGACACCGGCGGGCACCCGGCCCGCCGACCCCCACCCCTGGAGGAGACCTCGTGCGTCGCCTGGCACTCGCAGCCGGAACCGCCCTCGTGCTGCTCGGAGTCTCGGCCTGTACCGGTGACGAGGGACAGCAGTCCGCCAACGTCATCGCCCCCGGCGCCCCCGGGGAGGAATCGACCCCAGCCACCGCGGACCAGATCGCCGCCCTCGCCGAGGAGCAGGGCCACAACGAGGCCGACGTCACCTACCTGGTGAAGATGATCGAACACCACCGCCAGGCCCTGGAGATGACCGACCTGGTCGAGGACCGCTACCAGCGCGACGGCATCGAGCGGATCGCCGACCGCATCGCGGCCGCCCAGGGGCCCGAGATCTCCGCCATGGAGAGCTGGCTGGAGGTCAACGTCTTCGGGCCCGCCCGGGAGAACCCCGCCCACCAGAACTTCTGCGGTCTGGAGGGCGACGGCACCCACCACTCCACCGAGGACGCCGTGGTCGCCTGCGACCTCCAGGTGGACCACGACGACATGGAGGGCATGGTCTCCGACGAGGACATGGGCCGCCTCGCCGACGCCGACGGCGACGACTTCGACCACCTCTTCGTGGAACTCATGACCGCCCACCACGCGGGCGCGGTCACCATGGCGGAGGAGGCCATGGCCGAGGGCAAGGACCAGGAGGTCCTGCGGATGGCCAACGACCTCATCGCCGAGCAGAACACCGAGATCGCCCGAATGGAGGGAGTTCTCGAGGGCGGGGAGTGACCGGACCACGCCCGGCCCCGTCCGGCCTGGCCCAGGCATGAGAAGGGGCGCCCTTCCCGTGGGAAGGGCGCCCCGAAGGCCTCAGCGGTCCAACCGCGCGGCGTCAGCCCGCCGCGGCGACCGGTCCGGCGGTCAGGCCGACTTCTCCTGACGACCGTCCTCGTCCGCCTCGAGCTGGGCGCGCGGCACGATGGTCGGGTTCACGTGCTGCTCCACCGACTCACGGGTGATGATCACCTGGCCGACGTCCTCCCGGCTGGGCACCTCGTACATCACCGAGAGCAGGACCTCCTCGATGATGGCGCGCAGACCACGGGCGCCGGTCCCCCGGATGATGCCCTGCTCGGCGATCGCCTCCAGGGCGTCCTGGGTGAACTCCAGCTCGACGTTGTCCAGCTCGAACAGCCGCTGGTACTGCTTGACCAGGGCGTTGCGGGGCTCGGTGAGGATCTGGATCAGCGCGGCCTTGTCCAGGTTGTGCACGCTGGTGATCACCGGCAGACGGCCGATGAACTCCGGGATCATCCCGAACTTCAGCAGGTCCTCCGGCATGACCTCGCCGAACAGCGCGGTCCCGGCCATCTCGCTCTTGGGCCGCAGGGTGGCGTTGAAGCCCATGCCCTGCTGACCGGTGCGGGACTCGATGATCTTCTCCAGCCCCGCGAAGGCTCCACCGCAGATGAACAGCACGTTGGTGGTGTCGATCTGGATGAACTCCTGGTGCGGGTGCTTGCGGCCGCCCTGAGGGGGCACGCTAGCCGTGGTCCCCTCCAGGATCTTCAGCAGCGCCTGCTGGACACCCTCGCCGGAGACGTCGCGCGTGATCGACGGGTTCTCGCTCTTGCGGGCGACCTTGTCGACCTCGTCGATGTAGATGATGCCGGTCTCGGCCTTCTTGACGTCGTAGTCAGCGGCCTGGATCAGCTTCAGGAGGATGTTCTCGACGTCCTCGCCCACGTAGCCCGCCTCGGTGAGGGCGGTGGCGTCCGCGATGGCGAAGGGGACGTTGAGGATCTTCGCCAGGGTCTGCGCCAGCAGGGTCTTGCCCGAACCGGTCGGCCCCAGCAGGAGAATGTTCGACTTGGCGATCTCGACGTCCTCGTCACCGGGACGGTCGGTCTCCGAGCGCACTCTCTTGTAGTGGTTGTAAACCGCCACCGAGAGGGACTTCTTCGCCTGCTCCTGACCGATCACGTACGAGTCCAGGAAGTCGAAGATCTCCCGGGGCTTGGGAAGGGAGTCCCACGTGAGCTCGGTGGCGTCGGCGAGTTCCTCTTCGATGATCTCGTTGCACAGATCGATGCACTCATCGCAGATGTACACGCCGGGGCCAGCGATGAGCTTCTTCACCTGCTTCTGGCTCTTACCGCAGAATGAGCACTTCAGCAGGTCCCCGCCGTCGCCGATGCGTGCCACCCAGCCACTCCTCAAAACTAAGGCCGCCCCGTTCCGGGCGCACGCGGCGCCGAACGGACGGAAGGACTCGTCTCCCGTGTGTCCGTTCGCGACTGCCAGCCACGAACGGGGCGATCTGTGTGTCGCTCTCCGCCAGACTAAGCGAAAAACCGGACCGGCTTCACCACCGGGCTGTCCCAGGCGGGTCAGAAACCGGACCGGTGAGTACTTCGTGGCGCCGGATTCCCCCCGCCGGGGCGCTTCTCGCGTTCGCGAGACGCCCCGGCCGGGGAGGACACGGCAACCGTTGTCCCCGTTACTTCAGGGAGGCCTTGCGGTAGGGCAGGACGAAGTCGATGAGACCGTACTCCACTGCCTCCTCGGCGGTGAGGATCTTGTCCCGCTCGATGTCCTTCGAGACCTGCTCGTGGGAGCGACCCGTGTGCTTGGCCAGAGTGGTCTCCAGCTGCGTACGGATACGGGTGATCTCGTTGGCCTGGATCTCGATGTCGCTGGCCTGACCGTGCATACCCTCGGTCGCCGGCTGGTGGATCATCATCCGGGCGTTGGGCAGGGCACCACGCTTGCCCTTGGTGCCGCCCGCCAGCAGGATCGCGGCGGCCGACGCGGCCTGTCCGATGCACACCGTCTGGATGTCGGGGCGCACGAACTGCATGGTGTCGTAGATCGCCATGAGGGAGGTGAAGGAACCTCCCGGCGAGTTGATGTACATCTGGATGTCCCGCTCGGAGTCGAGCTGCTCAAGGGTGATGAGCTGGGCCATCAGATCGTTGGCCGAAGTGTCGTCGATCTGGACGCCGACGAAGATGATCCGCTCTTCGAAGAGCTTGTTGTACGGATTCATCTCCTTGACGCCGTACGACGTACGCTCCACGTAGGACGGCAGGACGTAGCGGCTCTGGGGAGCCATCGAGGCCGCGCCGCCGATGAGACTGGGGTTGAACTCGGTCATTTCACGCCTTCCACGCACTGCGCCGATTCATGGACTGGGCCAGGTCAGCTCAGGACTGTCAGCTGGTCACGTCGAGCGTGCCCTCGAGCACCTCGTCGATGAAGCCGTACTCCTTGGCCTCCTGAGCCGTGAACCAGCGGTCCCGGTCGGCGTCCTTCTCGATCTGTTCGACCGACTGCCCGGTGTGCTCGGAGATCTTCTGGATGAACATCTTCTTCACGTAGAGCAGCTGGTCAGCCAGGATCCGGATGTCGGAGGCGGTGCCCCCGATGCCACCGGACGGCTGGTGCATCATGACGCGGGTGTGCGGCAGCGCGTAACGCTTGCCGGGCGCACCGGCGCACAGGAGCATCTGGCCCATCGACGCGGCCATACCGATACCCACGGTGCGCACGTCGTTGGGGATGTACTGCATGACGTCGTAGATCGCCATACCCGCCGTCACGGAACCACCCGGCGAGTTGATGTACATCGTGATGTCCCGCTGGCGGTCCTCCGCGGACAGCAGCAGGAGCTCACCGACGAGGCGGTTGGCGATGTCATCGTCGACCTGCTGGCCGAGGAACACGATTCGCTGGCGCAACAGGCGCTGAGGCGTCTGCTCAATAAAAGGGGAAAGCTGCTGATCCGACGTACGAGCGTCGAATCGCTGGGACTCATCAAAGGTCGGCGGCACTCTCGTCACCTGCTCCGGAATCGAAACGGTTGCGATACAGCGACACTAACGCCGACAGACGCCAGGCTCGTCCGGATACCGTCCCTGTTCGCTTTGAGCGCAGGGTGCAGCCGGTCGCGGACACACCCTTTCTCCTGACAGCGAACAACGCGCCAGGAACGGAAGGGAAAGGGCCCCGGCCGTCCCGTAACGGGTTGGCCAGGGCCCGTGAGAGCCATGGTGCCTCGCGGCGCCGTGAAGCCTCGGACTACTTGGAGTCGGCCTTGTCGGCGTCCTCGTCGGTTTCGGGGGCCTCAGCGGTCTCCTCGGCCTTGTCGGCCTCGGCGACCTCGGTGGAGGCAGCGGCGGCGGCCTTGACGGCCTCGGCCAGGGCCTGGTCGTCGGTGGCCTCGACGATCTCCTGCTCGACGACGTTGCCGTCCTCGTCGGTCACCTTGGCACCGGCCAGGACCACGTCCATGGCCTTGCCGCGGACGACCTCGGTGAAGGCGACGCGGATCTGGTTCGACTCGACCAGGTGCTGGGCCAGCTGGTCCGGGCTCACACCCATGCGCTGGGCCTGCTCGAACACGTACTGGCTGAGCTCACCCTGGTCGGCGCTGAGGTCCTCCTGGAGGGCCAGCTGGTCGAGGATGAAGCCAGCCTTGACCGCCGAGTTGGCGCCGGTCTTCAGCTCCTCCTCGAACTCCTCCTCGGTCTTCTCCTGCGACTCGAGGTAGGCCTCCTTGGTCAGACCGCTCTGGGCGAGCTGCTGCTCAAGGCTCTGGCGACGGCGGTTGATCTCCTCGTCGACCACCGCGTCGGGCAGCGGGATCTCGACGGACTCGATCAGCTTCTCCAGCGCCTTGTCACGGGCGGCGGACAGCTGCTGCATGCGACGGACGTCGGCCATGCGCTTGCGCACGTCGTCACGCAGCTCGTCGATCGTGTCGAACTCGGAGGCCAGCTGGGCGAACTCGTCGTCCAGCTCGGGCAGCTCCTTCACCTTCACCGAGTGCACGGTGACGGTGACGTCCGCCTCCTGGCCCTCGTGCTCACCACCGACGAGGGTGGTCTTGAAGGTGGCCTCGCCACCGGACTCCATGCCGCGCAGGGTCTCGTCGAGGCCCTCCAGCATGGTGTTGGTGCCGACCTCGTAGGAGTAGCCGCTGACGGCGACGTCCTCGAGCTTCTCACCGTCGATGGCGGCGACCAGGTCGATGGAGAGGTTGTCACCGTCCTCAACGGGACGGTCGGCGCCAACCAGGGTGGAGAAGCGCTCGCGCAGGGTGCCGATCTGCTCGTCGACCTGCTCGTCGGTGACGGTCGCGCTGTCGACGGTCACCTCGATGCCCTTGTAGTCCTTCACCTCGAACTTGGGTCGGATGTCGACCTCGGCGGTGAAGGCGAGCTCGTCGTTGTCCTCCAGCTTGGTGACCTCCACGTCGGGCTGGCCGAGCGCGAAGATCTCCTCCTTCTGGATGGCTTCGTTGTAGAGCTCCGGAACGGCGTGGTTGACCGCTTCGCTGATCACCGCGCCACGGCCGACGTAGCGGTCGATCAGCCGCGCCGGTGCCTTGCCCGGGCGGAAGCCCTTGATCCGAACCTGCTTGGCGAGCGACTTGTAGGTCACGTCGAAAGCGTGCTCGAGCTCCTCGAAGGGCACCTCGATGGTCAGCTTGACCCGGGTCGGGCTGAGCTCCTCGACATCGGTCTTCACGGGGCGGTACTCCTAGGTTTGCCGGCTGGTGTCCGCGTCGGCCCGCAGGCGCACCACACGAACGGCGTATGCACGCGCGCACCCCCGGTCGGTGATGACCACGTTCCTTCGGGGTGCCCTGCGACGGGCTGGGACTTACAGTTTCCTGCTGATCGCACCAAGTCTAGGGCAGACAGACAGGGGGCCACGGCGCACGGCCCGAAGGCCGAACCGCCGCGGACGGTTTCGTCGGGGTGGCGGGATTCGAACCCGCGGCCTCATGCTCCCAAAGCATGCGCGCTAACCAAGCTGCGCTACACCCCGTCACCCGGCGTGGACACACGTCCCGAAAACGGGTGTGCGACCAACGCCCCAGAGACTGTACTCTTGTCTCCATCGGCTCCACGAGTCTAGAGGAAACTCAGGGGCTCCGATGCCACGCGGGCGTAGTTCAATGGTAGAACCCCAGCCTTCCAAGCTGGTCATGCGAGTTCGATTCTCGTCGCCCGCTCCACTCGAAACGAGCTGTGTGCCTGTCGGCACCAGCTCGTTTCGCCGTTCCACCCGGGAAACAACCCCCCAAAACCCGCACCACTCGAAGCGAACCGTGTGCCCGTCAGCACCAACCCGCTTCGCCGTTCCACCCAGGAAACGACCCCCCATAACCCGCACCCTCGAAGCCCGGAAGACTCGGCGGCGCAGGGGTTCCGGCCCGTGCCCCTAGCCTCCGGGAACGATCCGCTCGGCCACGGTGACGCGGAAGTGGAACTCCGTCGTGGCACCGTCCACGTTCACGACGTACTCGTCGGGAGAGATCCGGTAGGCCTGACGGTCACGCTCCGACCACGGGTGGCCCGGAACATGCGCCGCTGTCAGGCGAAGGGCCTCCGTCCTGGCTTCCTCCCGATCGTCGAAGCTGGCGTTGCGCTGGCCACCGGGCGCCGATGGGACCAATCCCCAGCGTTGGCGTTCCCCGCTCCCCCGGATCTCCTCGATCAGCACCGTCCACGACATGGACACCTCTTCCTCTCGCACTCGATTCCAGTGATGGGACTCACTCCCCGCCGTCGTGGTTCGCGGCGACGCAGGGCACATTCACAGAACACTGTTCGGTTTCACCTCGCCACGAAGCGGAATACCGGCCTCAAGCGGGTACGTTGACCTTTCGGGCGGACCCGTCGGCACGACCTGGAACGGGCGCCACTCGGGTTCGGTGGAACGGGGGCCAGATGACGGACACGGACGGCACGGGCGAGCAGGCGACGTCGCTCCGCCTGCTGTGGTTCCAACGACCGGAGCCGTTGGAGCGGCCGGTCGTCGTGACCGGAGTCTTCGACGTCCTGCACGTCGGGCACGTGCGCTTCCTCCAGTCCATCGCCGCCCGCGGCCTCCCCCTCGTCGTGGGGATCGAGTCCGACGAGCGCGTCCGGGCCTGGAAGGGCCCCGGACGCCCGGTCAACCCCGACGCGGAACGGTCCGAGACCATCGCCGCCCTGGGCTGTGTGGCCGGATCGTTCGTGATCGAGGGCCCGCCCTCCGTGGCGGACTGGGCTGCCTACGCGGAACTGCTGCGCCCCTTCTCCCCCGCCGCGCTGGCCTTCACCGCCGGGGACCGCTACACCCAGGCCAAGATCCGGGGCGCCGACGCCCTCGGCGCCCAGACCTGGGAACTGCCGTTCACCCCCGGCCGCTCGACCACCGCGGCACTCGGTCGTCTCGCCTCGTCCCTCTGACGACCCGTGTTCCCACCGACCTCCCCGGCGATCCCACATCGGACCAGGGAAGCAGCGCCCTCCCTCCGGTGTTGAGGCTTGGATGGCGACGTGGTGAACGGAATCGAGGCTGCGGATGATGTCAGGGAGGCCCTCCTACAGGGCACTGGTCAACGACGGAAGCGCACGGGGGCAGGAACTGCCCCCGGGGCTCACCAGACGTGTGCTGTCCTACGCGACACCGCACTGGCGGCAGATCCTGCTCTTCCTCGGGGTGACCGCGGTGGGCGCGGCCGTGGTCGTGGCCAACCCGCTCCTCCTGCGAGCCATCATCGACCAGGGCATCCTCCCGGGGAACACCTCGGTGGTGATCTGGTTGGCGGTCGCGGCGGCCGTGCTGGCGCTCGTGGAGGGCGTCATCACCCTGACCGGACGGTGGTTGTCCTCCAGGATCGGTGAGGGCGTCATCTACCTGCTGCGCACCCAGGTGTTCTCCCACGTGCAGCGGATGCCGATCGCCTTCTTCACCCGAACCCAGACCGGGTCTCTGATCAGTCGGTTGAACACGGACGTGGTCGGCGCGCAGCGCGCCATCACCTCGGTGCTCCAGTCGGTGGTCTCCAACCTGATCAGCGTGGTGGCGGTGCTCATCACGATGCTGGCCCTGTCGTGGCAGGTGACCCTGCTGGCGCTGGTCCTGGTACCGCTGTTCATCGTCCCGGCGAAGCTGCTGGGACGCAGGCTCGCGAACATCTCCCGCGACGCGATGGACAACAACGCCGCGATGAGCTCGCTGATGACCGAGCGGTTCAACGTGGGCGGGGCCATGCTGGTCAAGCTCTACGGCCGTCCCGACGAGGAGTCCGGCACCTTCTCCGACCGTGCCGCCCGCGTGCGCGACCTCGGGGTGCGCCAGTCGGTGATCGGCGGTCTGCTGTTCACCATGCTGGCCACCATCACGGCGCTGGCCATGGCGATGGTCTACGGCGTGGGCGGTGTGCTCGCCGTGGACGGTTCCTTCGAGGTGGGCACCCTGGTGGCGCTGACCACCCTGCTGGCCAGGCTCTACGGGCCGATCACCACGCTGTCCAACGTGCACGTGGAGATCATGACGGCCCTGGTCTCCTTCGACCGCGTCTTCGAGGTGCTGGACCTGGAACCGCAGATCAAGGAGAGCCCGGACGCGCAGCCGCTGCCCGCCGGGCCGCTGAGCGTGGAGTTCGACCGGGTGTCCTTCCGTTACCCGGGCGCCTCGGAGACGTCGGTGGCGTCCCTGGAACTGACCCCGCAGGCAGAGGCCGCCGACGACACCCAGGTGCTGAGCGAGGTGTCCTTCCGCGCCGAACCGGGTCAGATGGTGGCCCTGGTGGGTCCGTCCGGGGCGGGCAAGTCCACCCTCACCCACCTGGTCTCGCGGCTGTACGAACCGACGGAGGGGGCGGTGCGGATCGGCGGCCTGGACCTCCGTGAGACCACCAGTGACTCCCTCCGGGAGGCCGTGGGCGTGGTGACGCAGGACGCGCAGCTCTTTCACGACACCGTGGGCGCCAACCTGCGTTACGCCCGGCCGGAGGCGACCGACGCGGAGCTGGAGGAGGCTCTGCGGATGGCGCGGCTGGGTGCTCTCCTGGACCAGCTGCCCAACGGCCTCGACACGATGGTCGGTGACCGCGGCTACCGCCTCTCGGGCGGGGAGAAGCAGCGCCTGGCGATCGCGCGGCTGCTGTTGAAGGCGCCGTCCGTGGTGGTCCTGGACGAGGCCACCGCGCACCTGGACTCCGAGTCGGAGGCGGCGGTGCAGGAGGCGCTGGCGGTGGCGCTGGAGGGCCGGACCTCACTGGTGATCGCGCACCGGCTGGCCACGGTCCGCGAGGCGGACCAGATCCTGGTGCTGGAGGACGGGCGCGTCCTGGAACGCGGCACGCACGAGGAGCTGCTGGAGTCGGGCGGGCTGTACACGGCCCTGTACCGCACCCAGTTCGCGTCCCAGTCGGGCTAGGGGGTTCGGGGGCGGCTCCGTCGGTGTGCTCGGCGGGGTCGCCCCCTCACGTCCTCCCAGCCTCCTCCTTCTTTTTCTTTTCGGCCTTCCTGGCCCGCTTCTTGTCCTTCTTATCCTTCTTATCCTTCTTGTCCTTCTTGTCCTTCTTGCTCTTCTTGCCGGACTCGGTGCCCCCGGACAGTTCCGACTTCTTCTTCGACTTCTTGCGTTTCTTCGGCTTCTTGGCGTCCTTGGAGGTCACGTGCTCCTCCAGAAGTGCGGGGAGCGGGGCGATGCCGGGTCCTCCGTCGAAGATCCAGTCGTCGAGCGCCTCCAGGAGATGGTCCTCGGTCATCCGGCCCAGCCAGACGGGGTTGCCTCCGGCGGCGCGGCCCTGACGGGAGGGCTGGACCACGACGACGTTGGCCTCGAAGCAGATGCCCAGGCACTTGCTGGTGCGGACCGGGACGCGGCGTGCCGCGTGGTCGTCGATGGCGCTGAGCCGGGCGAGCTGCGCCTTGTGGTCGACGCCGGGCACCTTCTTGCGTGTGCCGCAGCAGCAGCCCCGGCAGACCGTGAGCTTGCAGGGCGTACCGTCGATCGCGCTCACCACACCCCCTCATTAGGCTTGCCTTACCTCAGTTCAGGATATTCCTCCGGGACACCGTCCTGACCAGCACTGACGTGGTCAGGTCCGACGACCTCCACCGACCGCCAGGTTTCGGGAAGCCCTTCGTTCTCCGGGGCACCGGCCCTCCAGCCCCTCCCCCAGACCATGGGCAGCCCCGCGGCGAAGAGCGGGTGGGCCAGGTCCATGAGCTGCATCCGGACCTGGGGCTCGGTGCAGGCACCCGAGTTGCCGCACGCGGCGACGCGTTGGCCGACCACCACGGTGTCTCCCGGGGCCACTGTGACGGAGCCCCTCCGCAGGTGGCCGAGGAGCACGTGGGCGCCGCCGAGGTCGATGACCACGTGGTTGCCGACCACCCCCGAGGGTCCGCGCAGCTCACGGAGGGTGTTCTCCACGACGGCGCCGAACAGCCACGGCCAGGAGTTGCGGCTGCGGTGGTCGCGCTGGCGGTCGTGCACCCGGACCACGGTGCCCGCGGCGGGTGCGTACACGGGGGCACCGCAGGCCGGGAAGTCCTCCGGGGGTCGGCTGAGCGGTCGCCAACCGATGTCCGGGCGGGTGCCGTCCTCGGCGACCAGACCCAGCGCGTACGTCTGCCCGTAGGCGTGCGTGCCCTGGCTGGGTACGTGGTCGACGGGCTGGTCAGCGGCATCCAGCGTCCGCGTACCGGCGGGGCCAGCACGCGCGGCGCGCACCTCGGAGTGCCCAGTCGCAGGTGCACCGCGAGCGCGACCACCAGCAGCGTCCCGCCGACCCACCAGGACAGACCCAGGTACCCGGCCAGAAGCGCGGCCATCGCGGCCCACAGCAGGGGCATGCGCAGCCGGGCGAGGAGGACGGGCACGGGACGCGGAACGGATGAGGCCATGCCCCATTGTGGGCCCGCCCCATCCGTTCCGTTCCTCGGGGCCCGAGAGCCCCCGCGTCTACTCCTGACCCTTGTCCTTCTTGTTCTCCTGTGCGCGCTTGCGCAGGTAGTCGGTGGCGGCCCCGGCTCCCTTGTCGATCTTGTCGTCGTGGGACCCGCCGGTCGCCTTCTTGGCGGCGTCGGCCACCTTGCCGACGACCCCCTCGGCCTTGTCGGCGTGGTCGTTGACGGCCTTCTTGAGCCGGTTGAACGTATCTCCGGTATCGGACATCGAATCCCCCTCAGACGCGTCCTGCCTGCTGGTGCGATACCCGTTTCCGCCACACTTCAAGCGAAACGTCAGCCCCTGGTCACAGCCCGAGCACCATGCGCGCCACCGAGAAGTAGATGAGCAGACCGGTGGCGTCCACGAGGGTGGCGACCATGGGTGAGGAGACCACGGCGGGGTCCACCCCCACCTTGCGGGCGAGCAGGGGCATCGCGGAACCGATGATCGCCGCCCAGGTGCAGATGGCGATCACCGAGAGGGCGACCACCACCGCGATGTCGAAGCCAACCAGCACCGACCCGATGACCAGGGCGATTCCGGCGAGCATGACGCCCAGGAGCAGACCGACCCGGCTCTCCTTCCAGATCACCGAGGGGAGGTCGCGTACCCGCACCTCACCGACCGCGAGGGCACGCACGATCGCCGTGGCCGACTGCGCGCCCACGTTCCCGCCGGTGCCGATGAGCATCGGGACGAACATCGCCAGCGCCGTGACCTCCTCCAGGGTGGCCTCGTAGACCTGCATGACGTTGACGGTCAGAGTCGCCGCGACGATGAGCAGCATCAGCCACACCGAACGCGCGCCGACCAGGCGCAGCACCCCGACGGACACGTAGTGGTCGTCGATGGGGCTGGCGCCGGACTGACGCGCCATGTCCTCGGAGTCGGCCGCCTCGATGACCTCAAGGGCGTCGTCGAAGGTGAACAGACCGACGAAGCGGTCCTCGGAGTCCACCACCGGGAGGGAGACCAGGTTGGCCTCCTGGATGAGTCGGGCGGCGTCCTCGACCGGTTCGCTCACGCCCACCCGGGGCGCGAGGACGTCGACCAGGTCCCTGAGGACGCGGTCGTCGTCGCTGACCACGAGGTCGCTCAGGGTGATGGTGCCGAGCAGCCGACGGCCGTCGCTGACCACCGGGAGGGTGTAGATGGTCTCGGCGTCGGCTCCTTTGGCGCGCACCACCTCGAGGGCGCGGCCCACGGTGAGGTCCCGGTGCAGGATGACGGTCTCCGGCGTCATGTACCGGCCGACCGAGTCCTCGGGGTAGCCCAGGAGCGCGGCGGTCATCTTGCGTTCGGCGGGGCTCAGCCCGGCCAGCGCCCGGGTCGCGATCTTGGCCGGGGCCTCCCCGATGAGGCGGGCCCGGTCGTCCGGGTCCATCTCCTCCAGGATGTCGTGGAAGTCGGTACCGCGCAGGCCGAGGAGGATGGCCTGCTGCTGACCGGGGTCCAGCTCCTCGAAGACCTCCAGCTCACGGTCCTTGTCCAGGAGGCGGAAGGGGATGATCGCCTCGCTGCTGGACATGCGGGCCAGTTCGTCCGCGATCTCGTGGGGCCTGTGTTCGGCCAACCAGAGCCTGATCCCGGTCAGGTCATTGATCTCGACCAGGTCCGTGAGTTCTTCAGCGCGCTCGCCGTCCATGCGAAGCACCCCCTTGCGTCTCCATCGCCCGGCGGGCACGCCCGCGGGGCCGCGAAAATCCGGTAGGTCCGGGTCCTGGGGACCCGGTCCGGCCCCTGGTCACTGGTGTGGTGGTCCGTGCGGGCGTCGGCGCCCAGGGGGCGGAGAGGGGCGGGCACGGTGATCCGTGAACGGGTACGAAGACCTCGTACCGGGGTCGGGGAACATGTCGACCCTACCGCCAGGAACGGCTGGGGCGACTCACCCCCTGCCGGTGCCGCGGCGGCCGGGGGTCAGGTTCTCCAGAGGACCACGAGCGCGCAGTCGTCGTTCTTGTCCTTGCTGAGGGTGTCCACGACCTCGCTGGCGCCGGTGGCGAATCCCTGGGTGACCAGCGATTCGGCGGCTCCGAGGAGTCGGTCGATACCGGCGTCGAGGTCCTCGCCGGGCGTCTCGATGAGGCCGTCGGTGCACAGCATGATGGCGTCGCCGGGCCGCAGCTTGCCCTGGACTGAGGTGTAGGTCATCTCGGGGATGACTCCCAGGACAACGCCCTTGGCCTCGGTGGTGCTCCACACTCCGCCGCCGCCGTCGAAGTGCAGGGCGGGCGGGTGCCCGGCCGAGGCGACCTGGTACTCGCCGGTCTCGGTGTCCACGCTCAGGTGGACGGCGGTCACGAAGCCTTCGCCGCCGCTGTTGCGCATGAGGTAGTCGTTGCAGTGGGCGAGGAAGTCGCTGGCGGGGACCGCTCCTATGAGCCCGCTGAAGGCCCCCGAGAGCATCAGGGCCCGTGTCCCGGCGTCCACGCCCTTCCCGGAGACGTCGACGACGGCGATGTCGAGCCGGTGTTCGCGGCGGATGGAGACGACGAAGTCCCCGCCGAACGAGGAGCCGCCCGCCTGACGTAGGACGGCGGTGCGCCCCCAGCCCGAGGGGACCGGGGGGAGCTTGCCCTGGTCCCGCAGCCGGTCGCGCAGGTCCAGCAGCATCATCTCGCCGCTCAGGCCCTGGACGCCGAGGCGTTCGCGCACTCCGGACAGCAGGTAGGACAGGACCCCGGTGACACCGATGGTGACCACCAGGCCGGGGCCGACCTGGCCGAAGTCGAGCATGAAGGCCACGAACAGCAGGACGGCGACGACCACCCCGAGCAGGAAGGCGAGGCTCTTGCGCTTGAGCAGCAGTCCGCCCGCGAGGACGGTGAGGATGGTGGAGCTGGGCGGGAACCAGCCGGTGGGGCCCCACACGGCGCCGACTCCGATGCCCACGGCGATGGCGACCAGGGTGATGAGTACGAGGCGATAGCGGAAGAGCACCTTGCGCCGGAGCACCGCGACGATGCGCTGCACGGTGGATCGCAGCAGTCGGGTGGTCCTGGCGGTCGGTGTGGGGTTCATTGATCCTCTAGGCTCGGCACGCCCGCTCACCCGCGGGGGTCACTCCTGGTCGGGGTACGGCACACCGGTGCGATCACGGTCGCGTCGGGGGCCTGTGTCTGGGTCGGCGGAGGGGGAGTCGTGTGGGGGCACGGCCCGGATCGCGGAGGCTGGTTCCGCCGAGGGGCGGGCACCGATGGACGCGGACAACAAGGTGTCTCGGACTACGATGGCCCGCCGCTGTGCACGAACTGTAGCGCTTGGGGTGCTGGCCTGGCACGTACTACCAGCGGCGATCCGCCCCATAACCCCGGGTTTGGGTTCCGCCTAAACCCGTGTTCGCGGTGTCGGACCCACATGCCCGTGGGGGAACTTCCCGCTGATTTCGGGAACCCTCCCCTCTCTCGGACACGGCATGCTGGCCGGGTGTGTCCCGGGCGCACTCGCGCGCTTGGCGAAGAACCCACGCCGGACGCGGGGCCACTCCTGGGCAAGGATCCCACAACGACCCCCGAGGGCGACAGGGCCCCGGTCCCGAACCGGACACTGACCCCACGGCGCCCCGCACGCGTTCGCCCCCGCGTGCCGGGCAAGCGGGGGCGAGGGGTCGGACCCGCACGAGCGGGACCTGGGACGGGTTACGGAAGCGGGGGCAGCTCGCCGGTGCGCTCGTAGTCGCTCAGCATGGCGATACGGCGGGTGTGCCGCTCCTCGTCGCTGTACGGCGTGGCGAGGAAGAGCTCCACGAACCGCGTGGCCTCCTCCAGGGAGTGCATCCGGCCGCCGATGCCGAGCACGTTGGCGTCGTTGTGCTCGCGCGCCAGCTTGGCGGTGTCCTCGCTCCAGGCCAGGGCGGCGCGGACGCCGGTGACCTTGTTGGCCGCGATCTGCTCGCCGTTGCCGGAGCCGCCGATCACGACGCCCAGGGAACCCGGGTCCTTCGCGACGCCCTCGGCGGCGCGCAGGACGAAGGGGGGGTAGTCGTCGACCGCGTCGTAGACGGCCGGTCCGGCGTCCACGACCTCGTGGCCGTTCTCCTTCAACCAGGAGACGAGGTGTTCTTTGAGCTCGAAGCCCGCATGATCTGATCCAAGGTAAACACGCACGTCACCAGTGTGACAGCTCCCTGGAACGAACGACGCCGCGCCCCACCCGGTCGGTGTGACCGTCGAGGGGCGCGGCGCGCGTCGTGTGGGTCGCGGGGGATCAGGCCCCGGCGGCGGCCGCCGCCACGCTCAGACCGAGGACGGCGAAGCCGGCCATCGACAGGATCGCGATCAGGTTGTACACGAGGATCGACTTGAGGTCCTTACCGAGAGGACCTGCCTTGGAGACCGCGGGCTTGTTGCTCAACTCACACCTCGATTGGGTTCGACCAGGGGATGACCAGTCGGAATCTTTCCACACCGCACAACGCGCGCGTCACCGGGTCCGATTCCGGAAGGGCCTGGTGGGGGGCGGTGAGACCGGACACAGGGGTCATCTCTGCACAGCCTTGACCTCGCAGAACTCCACCAGGCCGGGCAGGCCCCACTCGCGTCCGTTGCCGGATCGCTTGTACCCGCCGAAGGGGGCCCGCGGGTTCAGGGCACCTCCGTTGAGCTCCACCTGCCCCGCCCGGAGTCGGCGGGCGACGGCCAGGCCCTCGTCGGGGTCCCCGGACCACACGGCGGCGTTGAGCCCGTAGACGGTGTCGTTGGCGATCCCCACCGCCTCCTCCACGGTGTCGTAGGGGATGAGGACGAGTACCGGGCCGAAGATCTCCTCCCGGGCGACGCGCATGTCGTTGCGCACGTCGGCGAAGACGGTCGGGCGGACGTAGTAGCCGACGGCCCGCTCCTCGACCGGTTCGGAACCCCCGGTGACCAGGCGCGCGCCCTCCTCCACGCCCAGGTCGACGTAGGCGCGGACCTTGTCCCGCTGCGCGGCCGAGACCAGCGGACCCAGCCGGGTGGCCTCGTCCTCGGGGTCGCCCGGCACGTACTTGGCGGCGGAGGCGGCGGCCAGTTCCACGGCCTCCTCGTAGGAGTCGCGGTGCACGAGCATGCGGGTGAGCGCGTTGCAGCTCTGGCCGGTGTTGCGCATGACGTCGGCGACGCCGCGCTTGACGGCCTTGGTGAGGTCGGCCCCGGGCAGGATGACGTTGGGAGACTTGCCGCCCAGTTCCAGGGCGACCCGCTTGACCGTCTCGGCGGCGACCTGGGACACCCGGGTCCCGGCGCGGGTGGAACCGGTGAAGGAGACCATGTCCACTCTCGGATGGGCGGCGATCGCCTCGCCCACCACCGGCCCGGTACCGGAGACGAGGTTGAACACGCCCGCGGGCAGCCCGGCCTCGTGGAGGATCTCCGCCAGCCAGTAGGCGCTCAGCGGGGCGACCTCGCTCGGCTTGAGGACCACGGTGTTGCCCGCGAGGAGCGCGGGGACCACCTTCAGGACGATCTGGTGCAGCGGGTAGTTCCAGGGGGTGATGGCGCCGACCACGCCGACCGGCTCGTGCACCACCAGGGAGTTGCCGACCTCCTCGCCGCCGAAGTAGCGCTCGCCGTGTTCCTCGACCAGGTCGATGTAGGTGCCGAACATGCGTGAGGGCAGACCGGCCTGCACCTTGGTGGCGAAGGTGGCGGGCGCGCCCATGTCGGTGGTCAGCAGCCGGGCGACGTCGTCGAGGCGGGCGTCGAAGAGCTCCAGCGCACGGGAGAGATGGGTGACGCGCTGGCCCGGGGTGAGCGCGGACCAGGCGGGGAGGGCGGACGCGGCGGCCTCGACCGCGGCGTCGACGTCGGCGGCGGAGCCCGCCGGAACGGTGTCGATGACCTGCTCGGTCGCCGGGTTGACCACGTCAAGGGCCTCGTCGGAGGCGGAGTCACGCCAGGCGCCGTCGATGTAGAGGGATCGCATGGCCCCACTTTCGCAGAACGCGATTCGGGTTGGCCAGAGCGAGGGGGCCGTGGGAACGACTGCGGGGCGGGCACCCGTGGTTCCACGGATACCCGCCCCGTCGGGGCGCGGAAGGGGCGGACCCGGTCCGGCGCCGGAGGTCAGCCCCAGTGCGGGGGGCGGTCGGCGATCAGCCGCGCGGTGGAGTCCTCGTCGGCGTCGCCCCATCCCTCCGAGCGTTCGTCACTCGTGGTGTCGGGCAGCAGGTCGAGGTCGTCGAGGAAGGTGGCGCGGCGGTCGTCGTCAGGCCCTGGCATGGGTGCTCCCGGTGAGGTGGTCAGTCGAAGATGGGCGAGCGCGTGCGGGTGCGCTTGAGCTCGAAGAACCCGTCGGTCCCGGCGACCAGGCGCACGCCGTCCCACAGCTTCCCGGCGGCCTCACCGCGGGGGATCGGGGAGACGACCGGGCCGAAGAAGGCCACGTCCTCCACCTGGATGACGGGTGTGCCGACGTCCTCCCCCACCAGCTTCATCGCCTCGCCGTGCGAGGCGCGCAGGGCCTCATCGTACGCGGTGGAGTCGGCGGCGTCGGCCAGGTCCTCGGGCAGCCCCGCGTCGGCCAGGGCGGCCCGGACCGTGTCCGTTTCCTTGGCCTCGCCCCGGTCGTGGTAGCGGGTGCCCAGGGCGGTGTAGAGGGGGCCCAGTACCTCGGGGCCGAAGCGCTCCTCGGCGGCGACGCACACGCGCACGGCGCCCCAGGCGCGGTCGAGGAAGTACCGGTAGTCAGCGGGCAGGTCGCGGCCCTCGTTGAGCACGCTCAGGCTCATCACGTGCCAGCGCACGGTCACGGGGCGGACCTTCTCCACCTCCAGCAGCCAGCGGGAGGTGATCCAGGCCCACGGGCAGGCCGGGTCGAACCACATGTCAGCGAACACGCTCTCCGGCTCGGCTGGCTGTGCGGGGATCTGGGTCATCGCTGCTCCTCGTCCGGGGCCTGAGGTCTCGGGCCTGGGGGAAGGTCGGGTTCCGGTGGCCGCGGTCAGACCGCCGCCATGGATCGTCAACCACGGTGATCGGTTGCGCATTCCGTCCCGGCGCGTGGCAGGATCGAACCGACTACAACGACCTCAGGCCCGGCGGCGCCCACCCCCAGTCGGCGGGCCCGACGCGGTCGACAACCGATTTCCGGCCGACGACGAAGACGGCCGTGAAGGGAGCGTGGCGTGGCAGGGAACCTGACACGGGACGAGGCCAGGGAACGGGCCCGCATTCTCGGCGTGGACTCCTACGCCGTGGAGCTGGACCTGACCACCGGTGACGAGACCTTCCGGTCCACCACCGTCGTGCGCTTCTCCAGTTCGGAGCCGGGCGCGCGGACCTTCGTCGACCTGGCCGCGCCGAGAGTCAGCAGCGCCGTGCTCAACGGGCGCGAGCTGGACGTGGCCGAGCTGTTCGACGGCGAGCGGCTCACCCTCCCGGACCTTGCCGCCGAGAACGAGCTGACCGTCGTCGCCGACGCCGCCTACATGCGCACCGGCGAGGGCCTGCACCGGTTCGTGGACCCCGTCGACGACTCGGTGTACCTGTACAGCCAGTTCGAGACGGCCGACGCGCATCGCATGTTCACGTGCTTCGACCAGCCCGACCTCAAGTCCACGTTCGAGCTGACCGTGTACGCGCCGCCGTCGTGGGAGGTCGTCTCCAACAGCGCCCCCGACGTCGAGCGCGAGGCCTCGGGTGAGGAGCGGGTGCGCTGGCACTTCCCCGCCACCCAGGTGATGTCCACCTACATCACCGCGCTGATCGCGGGCCCCTACCACGTGGTGCGCGACGAGCACGACGGCATCCCGCTGGGCCTGTACTGCCGCGCCTCGCTCGCCGAGCACCTGGACTCCGAAGCGCTGTTCGAGGTCACCAAGCAGGGCTTCGACTTCTTCCACGGCCTGTTCGACCTGCGCTACCCGTTCGGCAAGTACGACCAGCTGTTCGTGCCCGAGTTCAACGCGGGCGCCATGGAGAACGCCGGCGCGGTGACCTTCCTGGAGGACTACGTCTTCCGGTCCCGCGTCACCGACGCCCGCTACGAGCGCCGGGCCGAGACGATCCTGCACGAGATGGCGCACATGTGGTTCGGCGACCTCGTCACCATGCGCTGGTGGGACGACCTGTGGCTGAACGAGTCGTTCGCGACCTACGCGAGCGTGTACTGCCAGGTCAACGCCACCCAGTGGTCGGACGCCTGGACGACCTTCGCCAACGTGGAGAAGGCGTGGGCGCTGCGCCAGGACCAGCTGCCCTCCACGCACCCGATCGCCGCCGACATGGTCGACATCCAGGCGGTCGAGGTCAACTTCGATGGCATCACCTACGCCAAGGGCGCGTCGGTCCTCAAGCAGCTCGCCGCCTATGTGGGCGTGGACGCGTTCTTCGCGGGCGTGCGCGCGTACTTCAAGGAGAACGCGTTCGGCAACACCGAGCTGCGCGACCTCCTCAAGCACCTGGAGGCCGCGTCCGGCCGTGACCTGTCCGGCTGGTCGAAGGAGTGGCTGGAGACCACGGGCGTCAACACCATGCGCCCGGAGTTCGAGGTCGACGCGAACGGCGACTTCACGTCGTTCACGGTCCTCCAGGAGGCCGCCTCCGAGCACCCCACGCTGCGTTCGCACCGGTTGGCCGTCGGCCTGTACGACCGCACCGACGACGGCATCGTGCGCCGCGAGCGCGTGGAGCTGGACGTCAGCGGGGCCCGCACCGAGGTCGCCGAGCTGGTCGGCAGGGCCCAGCCCGACCTGGTGCTCATCAACGACGACGACCTCACCTTCACCAAGATCCGTCTGGACGAGCGCTCCCTGCGCACCGTGGTGGAGGGCGCGGGCGAGATCCGCGAGTCGCTGCCGCGCGCGCTGGCCTTCGGCGCGGCCTGGGACATGACCCGCGACGGTGAGATGGCCGCCCGGGACTACGTGGCGCTGGTGACCTCCGGCATCAGCGGCGTCAACGACGTCACGGTGGCCCAGACCCTGCTCCGCCAGGCCTCGGGTGCGCTCTTCAACTACGCCGACCCGGCGTGGCGCCCGTTCGGTTTCGCCCTGCTGGCCGACCGTCTCAGCGAGCTGCTGTCGTCCGCCGAGCCCGGCGGCGACCTCCAGCTGGCCTACGTCAACGCCCTGGCGGACGCGGCCGTGACCGACGCCCACCTTTCCCTCCTGCGGGGGCTGCTGGACGGCGCGATCACCGTGGAGGGCCTGGAGGTCGACACCGACCTGCGCTGGACCCTGCTGCGCCGCCTGGTCGCCGCTGGTGCGGCGGGTGAGGCGGAGATCGCCGCCGAGCTGGTGGCCGACCCGACCGCCGCCGGTCAGCGCAACGCCGCTGGCGCCCGGGCCGCGATCCCCACCGCCGAGGCCAAGGAGACCGCCTGGGAGCGGATCGTGGGCGGGGACCTGGCCAACGCCGAGTTCCGCGCCACCCTGCTGGGCTTCACCGAGCCGCGCCAGGCGGACCTGTTCCGCCCCTACGTGGAGCGGTACTTCGCCCAGCTCGCCCCGGCGTGGGAGAAGTGGACCGGTGAGTTCGCGCAGTCCTTCGCCGAACTGGTCTACCCGAGCCAGCTGGTGGAGGAGGCGACCCTGGAGCGCACCGACGCCTACGTCGCCGAGCACTCCCCCGCTCCGGCGCTGCACCGCCTGCTGATCGAGGGGCGGGCCGGGGTGGAGCGTGCCCTGCGCGCCCGCGCCAAGGACATCGCCACCGGTCAGGGCGGCTGACGGCCACGGTGTGAGTGATCGTGGGACGGCCCCGGGGAGATGCGCTCCTCGGGGCCGTCCCGTGTTCGGCTGCGGATCGCGTGTCCGGTGGCCGGTGCGTCCTAGAGGCCGCGGCCCTGGTGGCCGAGGGGCCCCAGGGTGCGTCGCACCCGGGCGACCATCCTGGGGTCGGCCAGCAGTTCGTCGACCAGGACCGGCTCGCCCTCGCCGCTGGTGAGCGGTATCCGCCAGTTCGGGTACTCGGTGTTGGTGCCCGGTTGGTTCTGCATGCGCCGCTCCCCCACCACGTCGGTGAGCGCCACCCCCAGCATCCGGGCCGGGGTCGCGGCCAGGTAGGCGTGCATCGCGGCGACCACGGAGGCCGGATCCCCCACGGGGTCGGCGTCCTCCTCCAGCAACCCCAGGTACACCAGCAGGGCGCACCACTGGGCCACACGGGCCTCGGAGGAGGCCCGTTCCTCGGCCACGGGCCGGTCGAGGAGTCCGAGGCGGTCGCGCAGTTCCACGTGCTCGGCGGACAGGTACGAGGAGACCGGCGGGAGGTCGTGGGTGGCCACAGTGGCCAGGCAGTCCCGGCGCCACCTGTCGGGTGCGAGCGGTTCGCCGTCCGCGTCGTTCTCGAACCACAGCACGGAGGTGCCGAGCACCCCGCGGTCGGAGAGGTGGTCGCGGACCCAGGGCTCGACGGTGCCCAGGTCCTCGCCGACGATCACCGCGTCCGCGCGCCGGGCCTCCAGAACCAGCGTGCCCACCGTGCCCTCGTGGTCGAAGCGCAGGTAGGTGCCCTGGTCGGCGGAGGCGCCCTCGGGCACGCACCACAGCCGGAACAGGCCCATGACGTGGTCCATCCGCAGGCCGCCCGCGTGCCTCAGCCCCTGGGAGAGGATCTGGCGGAACGGGCCGTAGCCGAGCTGGGCCAGGCGGGTGGGGTTCCAGGGCGGCTGCCCCCAGTCCTGCCCGCGCCGGTTGAACTCGTCCGGTGGGGCGCCCACGTGCAGTCCGTGGACGAGGGCGTCGCCGTACATCCACGCGTCCGCGCCGCCCGCCTGCACGCCGATGGCGAGGTCGTGGACGATCCCCACCTCCATGCCGCTGTCCAGGGCGCTTCCCTGCGCCTGGGCCAGCTGTTCGTCCAGGATCCACTGGAGCCAGCGGTGGAACTCCACGCGCGGCCACAGGTCCAGGGCCCGCCTGCCCACGGTGAGCGCGCCGACGTCGCGCAGTTCCGAGGGCCAGGTGCGGAAGTCGGAGCCGTGCTCCTCCGCGAGCGCCGACCACGTGGCGAACTCGACCAGGGGCTGGCCCTCACGCTCCAGGTAGTGGCGGAGCGCCTCCTCGCGGCCGGGGGCGCGCGGCACCTGGAAGAGGATCTCCAGGGCGGTGAGCTTGGCCTCCCAGACGGCGTCGCGGTCGAGGAGGTCGGCGGTGCGGCCGCGTTCGCGCAGCGGCCGCGCCAGGCGCTGGATGCCCTCCCGCTGGGCGGGGTCCAGGCGCGCGTACTCGGGCACGTCCTCCACACGGACGTACAGCGGGCTGGCGTACCGGCGGCTGACCGGCAGGTACGGGGAGGGTTCCAGCGGTGTGACGGGTTCGGTGGCGTGCACCGGGTTGATCAGGGTGAAGTCGGCGCCGAGGTCCCGGGCGCTCCACTCGGCGAGTTCGGAGAGGTCACGCAGGTCCCCCGTGCCCCAGGAGGCCCGGGAGCGCACGCTGTAGACCTGCGCCATGAGTCCCCACAGGCGGGGGTTGTCGCGCAGCGCGGTGGATTCGATCCGGTCGGGGACGACCAGGATGGGGGCGTCGTGCTCGGTCCCCCTGTCGGTGACCCGCAGCGTGTGCACGCCCAGGGGCAGCCCGGGGTCGAACGGCAGCAGGGCGCCGTCCGAGGTCTCCACGGAGGCGCGGGCGCCCTCGGGCAGCGCCAGATCCGGCGCCTTGCCCTCGCGGACCACCACGGCGGGTGGCAGCAGGCCGTGCCCCGGCCCCGCGTCGGGATCGGTCGGGTCCACCCCCAGGGCGGACAGGACATGGCGGATCGTGTCCGGACTGACGGGCACCTGCCGGCCCCGCCAGTCCTCGTATGCGGTCGCGACCCCGTAGCGCTCGGCGACCCGGGTCAGCTGAACGTCCCTCACAGACACCGATCATGCCCCACGGTGGCGCGCGTACACCGCAGGACGGCCCGGCGTGGGGACAGAAGATGCTTCCCCTCGACCTTCCTGGGCCCCGGCTCGACCTCCCCTTTCCCCTGGCTTTCCCTGACCCCGTGCGCACCGGTGGGCGGTGGGGGAATCCTTTCGCGGAGCGCCCGGTGGGAGCGGCATAATCGAACACGTGCTCGCCAACTACCGACGGCTCTTCGCCGTGCCCCACGTCCTGTCCCTGTTGGTCTGGTCCCTCGCGGCCCGGTTCTACACACCGGGGTTGATGATCGCGGTCACCTTCCTCGTCCAGGGCTGGACCGGGTCCTACACCCTCGCGGGTCTGGTGGCGGGAGCGTTCACCCTGGGCATGGCGCTGGTGGGACCGTTGCGCGGGCGCATGGCCGACCGGGGCAACAGCGACCGTCTGGTGCTGGTGTGCGGCGTGGTGTTCACGGTCGGTCTGGCGACCCTGGCGCTGTTGCCCGCGTCCCTGTGGTGGGTGTCCATCCCCCTGGCCCTGGGCACCGGTCTCTTCGGCACCCCGGCCAACCAGATCGTGCGCGCGCTCTGGCCCCGGCTGACCACGGGTTCGGAGCGGCAGGCGATCTACGCGGCCGAGGCCACCACGCAGGAACTGATCTTCGTCTTCTCCCCGATCCTCACCGCCGGTGTGGTGGCGTTCGCCGGTCCGCGCTGGGCGCTGTTGCTCCTGGGGATTCTGGGACTGATGGGGGCCGTGGGGTTCGCCCTGGCCCTGCGCCGCGCGGGGGTGACCGGTCCGGCCGTACCGGACCGCGCCGCCGCCGTCCCGCAGGAGACTGCCAGCGTGCGGGACCGCCCCTCCACCCGGGTGAACCGGAGTCTGCTCTTCCACCCGGCGCTCTGCCTGCTGTTCGCGATGTGCGGGATGATCGTCTCCGGCGTGGTCGGCATGGACCTGGTCATCGTGGCCTGGGCCAACGAGCTGGGAGCGCCGCACTACGTGATGGTGCTGGCCTCGGTCTGGGCGCTGGGCTCCCTGGTGGGCGGCGCGGTGGCCGGTGCGCTCCGGGGCGCTCCGAGGCTGCCGCTGCGGGCCTTCGGGGCGGCGCTGGGCATCGCGGTGCTGGTCCCGTTCCTGCCGCCGGTCAGCCACCTGCCGACCCCGTTGCTGATCACCCCGCTGCTCTTCGTCTCGGGTCTCGCGCTGGCACCGACCCTGGCCGCCGCGATGGGTCGCCTGGGCGACACCGCCCCCGCCCATCGCAGAGCTGAGGCGTTCGGCTGGATGGCCACGGCCATGAGCATCGGCGCGGCGGTGGCGGGGCCGCTGACCGGTGCGCTGGTGGACACCAACGGGATCGCGGGCGGTGCGCTGGGCGCGGCCGTGCTGGTGCTGGTGTCCGCCGTCCTCAGCCTCTTCCTGCGCGGTGCGTCGGCGTCCACGGACCGCGAGGACGCGCGGGAGGCCGCCGACCCGGCGGAGGTGTCCGCCGTCCTCGACGCGAGCCCGGCCGCACCCGGCTCGGGCGCGACGTTGGTCTCGGCCGCCTCCACAGCGGCCGAGGCTGACGCCGTCGACTCCGAGGGCGTCAGTCCGTCCAGCCATCGGGAACCCGGTGCGCCCACGGACGGGCCCGCTCCAGCTGCGCCGACAGGGACAGCAGCGTCCCCTCACCGCCCATCCGACCCGTGAGCATGGAGCCGATCGGCAGACCGCTCGGAGACCAGTGCAGCGGGACGCTCACCGAGGGCTGCCCGGTCACGTTGTAGAGCGAGGTGAACGGGGTGAACTCGGTCATGAGCCGGAACTCCTCCTCCGGTCCGCCCGAGGTGAAGTGCCCGATCGGCACCGGCGGCTGGGCCAGCGTGGGGCTCAGGACGGCGTCGAAGCGATCCGTGACCGCGAGCATCGCGCGGGTGCCGCGCTGGAGGCGGGCGGTGGCCCCGACGTGTTCGGGGACGGTGGTCCGGCGGGCCCGTTCGCGGAGCCACCGGTAGATCGGGGTGAGCTCGTCCTCGCGGGCCGGGTCGACGGACGTGGCCGAGGCGATGGCCGCCCACAGGTACGGGAAGTCGTCGGCGAAGGCCCCTCCGAAGGCGGACTCGAAGGGGTTGTCGATCTCCTCGACCTCGTGGCCCAGCTCCAGGAGCAGCCGCGTGGTCTCCTCGTGGGCGGCGAGCACGTCGGGGTGGACGGGGATACCCGTGGACCCGGTGTCGGAGTAGCGGGCCACGCGCAGCCGCCCGGGTTCGCGCCGGGCGTGGTCGGCGAAGGTCTCACCGGGGAGCAGGGGCGGGGCTGTGAAGAGGTCGCCGGGGAGGTTGACCGCCATGGCGTCCAGCATCAGGGCGGCGTCCAGGACGGAGCGGGTGATCGGTCCCGCCGTGGAGAGGCCGTTGAGGTCGGCGCGGTCGGGTCCGAGGGAGATGCGACCGCGCGTGGGCTTGAGCCCGAACAGGCCGCAGACGCTCGCCGGGATGCGGATGGACCCGCCGCCGTCGCTGCCCTGGGCCACGGGCGCGAGACCGGCCGCCACGGCCGCGGCGGCGCCCCCGCTGGAGCCGCCCGGGGAGCGGGTGGTGTCCCAGGGGTTGCGGCTGGGCGGGGCGATGGCGTTCTCGGTGTGGCAGGTGGCGCCGAACTCGGGGGTGTTGGTCTTTCCGAGGAAGACCGCGCCCGCCTCGCGCAGCTGGGTGACCGTCGCCGAGTCGGTGGGTGCCACGAGGTCGGCGTACAGGCGTGAGCCGAAGGTGACGCGGACTCCGGCGAGGGTGTCCAGGTCCTTGATGGGCACCGGGACACCGAGGAGTGGGGGCAGATCGTCCGGCGTGTCGCTCAGAACGCGTTTCTGCGCGTTCCGGGCCTGCTCCAGAGCCAATTCTTCTGTGACCGTAACGTAGGCGCCGTATCGGTCGTCCAACCTCCGAATTCGCTCGAGATAGTGCTCAGCGATCTCAACAGGCGACAGTTCACGACTGCGGACCAACGCGGCGAGTCGGTGCGCGGGAAGTTCATGAATTCTGGTCATGCCACCCGAGGTTAACCGGGTAGGGCAACGGGCACCACGCCGAAGAACGGTACTTCTCCAGAGAGGTGACGAAAGAGCAATCCTTCCCCGTTCCGACGCCCCGGACACGCTTGGGCGCCAGGACATCAGGGAAGAAAAGTGTGAGAAGTAATGCACTAGGACTCGGATATGGATGGAACTAACCTGTCCGTCGTGGAATCGGCAACCAGAGTGAACGGTCGTAGCTCATCCTCCGACGGGTCGGAGCCCGAACGACCCGAGACCCTCTTCTTCCCCAACCAACGCAAGGAAGGCGGGGCGGCGAACACCAGGGCCCTCTACGGGGCCCTGAAGTCGAACGACGCCGTTCGCCGCTGGATCTTCCGGAGCGTTCCGGCCGGGGCGGTGGCGGGCGCCTTCGGTATGCTCACCGGCGACTGGAGGGTCGGCGTCACCCTCGGTCTCGTCGTCCTGGTCGGGGTGATGGTCTGGAGCGCGCGTCGGGAGTCGGAGATCCCACGCTGGCGCAAGCCCTCGGCGGCCCAACGCCGCACCGAGGTCCAGCTCAAACTCATGAAGCAGCTCGGCTACCGCGTCCTCCACGCGCGCGCCGTCCCGGGCGGCAACGGGCAGATCGACCACTTCATCGTGGGTCGGCGCGGCGCGTTCGCCATCGACTCGGAGTCCTGGGACAAGCGTCTCCCGCTGCGCAACAAGCTGGAGAAGCTCTACCACGGCCGGTTCAGCAAGAACGAGCGCATTGACGAGGCCCTGGAGGAGGCCAAGCGCGCGGAGGAGCTCATCAGCAAGGAGCTCGGCCGCGACATCTCGGTGCGCGCCTCCCTGGCCATCTACGGCCCGGGCATGCCCTGGGACAGCCACCGACTCCGGGGCGTGGACATCATCACCGGAACCAAGGTCCGCAAGTGGCTGCGCAGCGGGCGCGACCGCCTCAGTGAGACCGAGATCGAGGAGATCTACCAGGCCGCCAGCAAGGCCCTGCCTCCCCGCTACTGACCCCGTCCCCCACCATCGCCTCCGGGCCCGGAACCGGCCACATCGTCGTGGTCTCCGGGCCTCTGGCGTGTCCGGGCCCGGGCCGGGCACCCCCCGGTGGCACGGCGAACCGCGACCCCGACCTCGGGAAATCTCACCATCCGGAACGAGCGTCTCCCCCGGCGAGACCGAACCTACCCCTGAGGGGGACTACCATCGTGGGGAAACACCCGTATCGATGGGAGTCCACCCCATGCCAGCCCTACGCTCACGCACGGTCACCCACGGCAGGAACATGGCAGGTGCCCGCGCCCTCATGCGCGCCACCGGCGTGGAGCGCGAGGACTTCGGCAAGCCCATCGTGGCCGTGGCCAACAGCTTCACGGAGTTCGTGCCCGGACACGTGCACCTGCGCGAGGTCGCCGAGGTCGTCGCCAACGCCATCCGCCAGGCGGGCGGCGTGCCCCGCGAGTTCAACTCCATCGCCGTCGACGACGGCATCGCGATGGGCCACGGCGGCATGCTCTACTCGCTGCCCAGCCGCGAGCTGATCGCCGACTCGCTCGAGTACATGGTCAACGCCCACTGCGCCGACGCCCTGGTGTGCGTGTCCAACTGCGACAAGATCACCCCGGGCATGCTGCTCGCCGCGATGCGCCTGAACATCCCCACCGTGTTCGTCTCCGGCGGTCCCATGGAGGCCGGGAAGGTCACGGTGGTCGACGGCACCGCCACCACGGTCCGCAAGCTCGACCTGATCAACCCCATGATCGCGGCGGCGGACGAGAGCGTCTCCCAGGCCGAGCTCGACGAGATGGAGGAGAACGCCTGCCCCACCTGCGGCTCGTGCTCGGGCATGTTCACCGCCAACTCGATGAACTGCCTCACCGAGGCCCTGGGGCTGGCCCTGCCCGGCAACGGCACGGTCCTGGCCACCCACACCGCGCGCAAGGCTCTCTACGAGGACGCCGGGCGCCTGGTCGTCGAGGCCGCCCAGCGCTACTACCGCGACGACGACGACTCCGTGCTGCCGCTGTCCATCGCCACCCCCGCGGCCTTCGGCAACGCCATGGCGCTGGACGTGGCCATGGGCGGCTCCACCAACACGATCCTGCACCTGCTGGCCACCGCCACCGAGGCCGGAGTGGACTTCGGGCTGCCCGAGATCGACGCCGTCTCCCGCCGCGTCCCCTGCCTGTGCAAGGTCGCGCCGAACACCGAGAAGTACCACATCGAGGACGTCCACCGGGCGGGCGGCATTCCCGCCATCCTGGGCGAGCTGGCCCGGGGCGGCCTGCTCGACACCTCGCTGCCCACCGTGCACGGAAAGACCGTGGGCGAGTTCCTCGCCGAGTGGGACATCGTCTCGGAGACGGTGCTGCCCGAGGCCGTGGAGCTGTTCCACGCCGCCCCAGGCGGTGTGCGCACGACCAAGGCCTACTCCCAGAGCGTCCGCTGGGACACGCTGGACGCCGACCGAGAGAAGGGCTGCATCCGCTCCGCGGAGCACGCCTACACCAAGGACGGCGGCCTGGCCGTGCTGTTCGGCAACCTCGCCCCGGACGGCGCGATCGTCAAGACCGCCGGTGTGGAGGAGGAGCTGTGGACCTTCTCCGGCCCCGCGAAGGTGTTCGAGTCGCAGGAGGACGCCGTGGACGGCATCCTCAACAAGCAGATCGAGCCCGGTGACGTGGTGGTCATCCGTTACGAGGGCCCCAAGGGCGGCCCCGGGATGCAGGAGATGCTGTACCCGACGAGCTTCCTCAAGGGCCGCGGCCTGGGCAAGGCCTGCGCGCTCATCACCGACGGCCGCTTCTCCGGCGGTACCTCGGGGCTGTCCATCGGGCACGCCTCCCCCGAGGCTGCCGCGGGCGGCGACATCGCCCTGGTCGAGGACGGCGACACCATCAGCATCGACATCCCGAACCGGGGCATCGTGCTGGAGGTCGGCGAGGACGAGCTGAACACACGCAGGGAGCGTCTGCTCAAGGAGCTGGGCCGGTTCCAGCCGCGCGACCGCCAGCGCCCGGTGACCGCCGCGCTGCGCGCCTACGCGGCGATGGCCACCTCGGCCTCCACCGGCGCTGCGCGCGACGTCACCCAGATCGAGAGGTAGGGCGGCCTCAGCCGCAGCAGCCGCCCCCGCAGCAGCCTCCCCCACCGGAGGACGCGGGGGCGGCGGCGCGCCCGCCCACCGCCACGGTGGACAGCAGGCGCACGGTGTCGTCGTGGCCCCGGGGGCAGTCGGCGGGGGCGTCGGACTCGGCCATGGGGCGGGAGAGCTCGAAGGTGTCGCCGCACTCGCGGCAGCGGAAGTCGTATCGGGGCATGCCCCAAGGATAGGCCGGGCCGGGGTCGGCCTCCAGCCCCTCCCCCGTCCCTGTTGACGGGGGCGCCCCCGGCGAGTCGACGGGGTCGAGTCACCGGGGGCGCTGTCTGGGCCGGGTGGGACGCCCGGTTCCGACCCTTGCTGCCGCCTAGGCGGCCAGATGTGCCATGTACGGTTCCCACTGGGGGTCGCCGTGCAGGTCACCGTTGATCAACCGCCAGTGGGGGCCCTTGGGCACCTTGGGGGTGATGTGCAGTTCCCAGCCGATCTCGTCCAGGAACTTGTCCGCCTTCCGGTGGTTGCACGGCTTGCATGCCGCCACCACGTTCTCCCACACGTGCGCGCCACCGCGGCTCCGGGGGATGACGTGGTCGATCGTCTCCGCCTTCTTTCCGCAGTAACCGCAGATGTGCCGGTCCCGCCGCATGAGCGCCACCCGGGTGAGGGGCACCCTCCGGCTGTAGGGGACGCTGATGTAGCGCCGAAGCCTGATCACCGACGGTACGTCGTAGGAGCGCGTCGCCGAGTGCAGCACCGCCCCCGCGCCGTCATCGTGAACGACCTCCGCCTTCTCGCGCAGAACGAGCAGGATCGCTCTGCGCAGGGGCAGCGTCGTCAATGGTTCAAAGCTGGCGTTGAGCAGCAGCACGTGGCGGCGGGCGGTTCCTGGACCACCCTCCCGGCTGCGTCGGGCGCTCATCGCGTCGCCCCGACGGCCGCGTGCGACCGCCGTGTCTCTTCCCCGGCCAGCCGATCAGCCAGCCAGGTGACCTCCCTGTGCACCGACCCGAGGATCGGTGTCTCCGTACGCCTTGCCACACGGACCTCCCGGTGGTTCCCGCCGAGTTGCGTCCCGCATTCAGTTTGCTTGTTCGGACCGCTCCGGCGCCACCCCAATTTACGTCGGGCCGCCCAGAAAACGCCCGTTGTCGCTTTCTGGAAACCATTCTGCGTCCCGGTGCCCCGGATTCATCCTCCCGCCGCGCCGAACACACACAGTGAGATAACGGTGGATAGGGTGCGAAGTATGCGCGAACTCCGCTATCCCCCGGCCACTCGGCTGGACATCAACGAGACCCTCCACGGCCACACCGTCCGCGACCCCTACCGGTGGCTGGAGGACGCCGACTCCACGGACACCAAGGCGTGGGCCGACGCCCAGGACGACCTGTACGAGAAGCTGTCGAGCGACTACGTGACCCGCGACTGGTTCGCGGATCAGGTGCGCTCACTCATGGGCGCGGGGCACGAGGGCACGCCGCTCTGGCGCGGCGACCGGCGCTTCGTCACCCGGCGTGCCCCCGGCCAGGAGCACGCGGTACTCCACGTGCGGGACGGTGACGGCCCCGAACGCGTCCTGATCGACCCCGGTGCCCTCGACCCCTCCGGCCTGACCACCCTCGACGCGTGGCGCCCCTCCCCCGACGGCCGCCTCCTCGCCTACCAGCTCTCCGAGGGCGGCAACGAGGAGTCGTCGCTGCGCGTCGTCGACGTCGACTCCGGCGAACTCGTCGACGGACCCATCGACCGCACCCGTTACAGTCCCGTGGCCTGGCTGCCGGACGCGTCGGCCTTCTACTACGTGCGACGCCTTCCCCCGGAGGACGTGCCCGAGGAGGAGACCTCCTACCACCGCCGCGTCTACCTGCACCGGCTGGGCACACCCGACGACCAGGACGCCCTCGTCTTCGGCCAGGGCCGGGAGAAGACCGAGTACTTCGGGGTCGAGGTGAGCCGGGACGGGCGCTGGCTGGTCCTGACCTCCGTCCGGGGCACCTCGTCCGCGACCAACGCCTGGATCGCGGACCTGGAGGAGGGTCCGCTGGAGAGCCCCCGTCTGGTCACCATCCAGGAGGGCGTCGACTCCGACCTGCACCCCGGGATGGGCCGGGACGGCCGCCTGTACCTGTTCACGGACCGTGAGGCCCCGCGCGGGCGCCTGTGCGTCGCCGACCCGGCCGCACCGGGCTACGAGAACTGGGCCACGCTGATCCCCGAGGACCCGGAGGCGGTCCTGGAGGGCCACTCCCTCCTGGGCTGGGACGGGAACGGCACTCCCGAGATCCTGGCCGTGTGGAGCCGGCACGCCGTCAGCGAGATCACCCGGCACGACCCGGAGACCGGGGAACGCCTCGGATCCCTGCCCATGCCCGGTCTGGGCAGCCTCGCCGGGCTGAGCACCCGGCCCGAGGGCGGGCACGAGGCGTGGTTCGGGTACACCGACAACACCCACCCCTCGTCGGTGTACCACTATGACGCGCGGAGCGGGGAGGTGACGCCGTGGGCCAGCTTCCCGGGCGAGATCGACCTGCCCGAGGTCCGGACCGAACAGGTCGCGTTCACCTCCAAGGACGGCACCACCGTCCGCATGCTGGTGGTCTCCCCCGTGGAGCCCGCCGACGGTCCGAGGCCGACCATCCTCTACGGGTACGGCGGCTTCCAGATCTCCCTCACCCCGGGCTACTCGGCCGCGATCCTGGCGTGGGTGCGCGCCGGGGGCGTGTACGCCGTCGCCAACCTGCGCGGCGGTCTGGAGGAGGGTGAGGAGTGGCACCGAGGTGGCATGCTCGCCAACAAGCAGAACGTGTTCGACGACTGCGCGGCGGCCGCCGAACACCTGATCAGCAGCGGAATCACCACTCCGGAGCGGCTCGCCGTCATGGGCGGCAGCAACGGGGGGCTGCTGGTGGGCTCGATGGTCACCCAGCGCCCGGACCTGTTCTCGGCCGCCGTGTGCTCGGCTCCACTGCTGGACATGGTGCGCTACGAGAGGTTCGGCCTGGGCCAGCTGTGGAACGTGGAGTTTGGCAGTGCGGAGGACCCCGAGCAGCTGGGCTGGCTGCTGGGCTACTCGCCGTACCACAACGTGCGTGAGGGCACCCGGTACCCGGCCACCCTGTTCACGGTGTTCGACAACGACACCCGGGTGGACCCGATGCACGCGCGCAAACTGTGCGCGCGGATGCAGGCGGCCACCTCCGCGCCGGTGGAGGAGAAGCCGATCCTCGTGCGCCGTGAGGCAGAGGTCGGGCACAGCTCCCGGTCGGTGAGCCGGAGCACGGCCCTGACGGCCGACCAGCTCGCCTTCCTCGCCCACCACCTGGGGCTCTCGACGCCCTGACCTCGGCTGCCCTCCCCCGGTGAGGAGAGCAAGGACACAGGGGGAGGGCCGCCCGCGCCGGGGTTCACCCAGGTGGTCTTTGGGAGAATCGTCGGAGTCGGGCGCGTCCCGCACCACGTGGTGCGGGGCGCGCCCACCCCGCGGAGAGGATGCAGGACGTGACACAGACCGAGGCCGAGAACACCGCGACCACCGGACCCCAGCGGTACGTTCACCTGGCCCAGGTGCGCTACGCCGACCTTGACCCGCAGCAGCACGTGAACAACGTCCGGATGCTGACCTACCTGGAGGACGCCCGCGTCGGCTTCCTCCACTTCGGGGCGGGTGGGGAGGGCCCCGAGGGGTTCGGCGCGACGGTGGTGGCCCGCCAGGAGGCCGACTACGTCGCCCCGCTGCTGCCCAGGATCGAGCCGGTGCGCGTGGAGCTGTGGGTGTCCGGGGTGCGCAACGCCAGCTTCACCATGGACTACGAGATCCTCGACGACGACCGCGTGTACCTGCGTGCCAGGACGGTCCTGGTCGGCTTCGACGTGGCGACGCAGAGCGCCCGGCGCCTCAATGACGCCGAGCGCTCGCTCCTGCACAGGTTCTCCTGAGGGTGCGGGTCACCGCTTCAGGGAGATGGTGACGGCCTCGCCGTCGTCATCGTCACCCGCGCCCCCGGTGTCACGCCGCACCTTGCCGTCGCCGCCCACACGCAGTGAGGTCGGCTTGACCACCGCGGGTGGGGTGGCGTCCTCGGCGACGTTCACCATGCTGTGCGCGGCCATCACCATGTACTCCCAGAGTTGGCGCTCGAGGGCCTCGTGGAGGTCCAGGGAGTCCACGGCGTCACGCATGTGCCTGAGCCACAGGTCCCGCTCGGCGGCGCCGATTCGGAACGGCACGTGGCGCATGCGCAGGCGAGGGTGGCCTCGCTGCTCGTTGTAGGTGCGGGGGCCGCCCCAGTACTGGATCAGGAACAGCCGCAGCCGCTCCTCGGCGGGTCCCAGGTCCTCCTCGGGGTACATCGGCCGCAGCACGGGGTCGTCGGCGACGCCCTCGTAGAAACGGCGGACCAGGCGGGTGAAGGTCTCCTCACCGCCCACGGCCTCGTAGAACGTCATTCGCACGGGCTCTTCGCCCGCGCCCTGGTGGTCATCGCGCGCGGAAGTCATCGCCCCCAGGGTATGCCACGTTCACGCCCCCTCCCCGAGACCGTCCACAAGGGGAGTGACCGGCCCCCTCGGGCACGCGGAAGGCCCCGCCCTCCGGAGGTCTCCGGAGGGCGGGGCCTGACGACGAAACCGTGACTAGTCGCGGGTGAGCTTTCGGTGGGTGACCGCGTGGGGGCGCGCGGCCTCCGGGCCAAGGCGCTCGACCTTGTTCTTCTCGTAGGACTCGAAGTTGCCCTCGAACCAGTACCAGGAGGAGCCGCCCTCCCAGGCCAGGATGTGCGTGGCGACGCGGTCCAGGAACCACCGGTCGTGGGAGGTGATCACGGCGCAGCCCGGGAAGTCCAGGATGGCGTTCTCCAGCGAACCGAGGGTCTCGACGTCCAGGTCGTTGGTGGGCTCGTCCAGGAGCAGCAGGTTGCCGCCCTGCTTGAGGGTGAGCGCCAGGTTGACCCGGTTGCGCTCACCACCGGAGAGCACACCGGAGGACTTCTGCTGGTCCGAGCCCTTGAAACCGAAGGCGGCGACGTAGGCGCGGCTGGGGATCTCGACCTTGCCCACGGTGATGAAGGACTCGCCGTCGGAGATGGTCTCCCAGACGTTCTTGGAGTCGTCGATCCGACCCCGGTACTGGTCGACGTAGGAGGTCTCGACGGTCTCGCCGACGGTGATCTTGCCCTGGTCGGGGGCCTCCTCACCGACGATCATCTTGAACAGCGTCGTCTTGCCGACACCGTTCGGACCGATGATGCCCACGATGCCGTTGGGCGGGAGCGAGAAGCTGAGGTCCTCGATGAGCACCCGGTCCTCGAAGCCCTTGGTGAGGTTCTTGACCTCGACCACGGTGTTGCCCAGACGCGGACCCGGCGGGATCTGGATCTCCTCGAAGTCCAGCTTGCGGGTCTTGTCGGCCTCGGCGGCCATCTCCTCGTAGCGTGCCAGACGGGACTTGCTCTTGGTCTGGCGGGCCTTGGCGTTGGAGCGGACCCACTCCAGCTCGTCCTTGAGGCGCTTGGCCTTCTTGACGTCCTTTTGCCCCTCGACCTTGAGACGGGCCTGCTTGGTCTCGAGGTAGGTGCTGTAGTTGCCCTCGTAGGGGTAGAACTGGCCGCGGTCCAGCTCCAGGATCCACGTGGCGACGTGGTCGAGGAAGTACCTGTCGTGTGTGATCGCGATGACGGTGCCCGCGTACTTGGACAGGTGCTGCTCCAACCAGTTCACGCTCTCGGCGTCCAGGTGGTTGGTGGGCTCGTCCAGCAGCAGGAGGTCGGGGGCCTCGAGCAGCAGCTTGCAGAGCGCCACGCGGCGCTTCTCGCCACCGGACAACTGGGTGACGGAGGCGTCACCGGGCGGGCATCGCAGGGCGTCCATGGCCTGCGCGAGCTGGCTGTCCAGGTCCCAGGCGTTGCGGTGGTCGAGCTGCTCCTGGAGCTTGCCCATCTCCTCGAGCAGGTCGTCGGAGTAGTCCGTCGCCATCTGCTCGGCGATCTCGTTGAAGCGGTTCAGCATCGCCTTGGTCTCGGCGACGCCGTCCTCGACGTTCTCCAGGACCGTCTTGCTCTCGTCGAGGCGCGGTTCCTGGGCGAGCAGACCCACGGTGAACCCGGGCATGAGCCGCGCCTCACCGTTGGACGGCTGCTCGATGCCGGCCATGATCTTCAACAGCGTTGACTTACCCGAACCGTTCGGGCCAACGACACCGATCTTGGCTCCGGGCAGGAACGACCCCGAAACGTTGTCAAGGACGACCTTGTCGCCGTGCGCCTTGCGCACGTTTTGCATGGTGTAGATGTACTCCGGCATGCCTCCAAGCCTAGGGCGTCCCGGCCGGTGCCCCCGCCATCGCGGGCGATCGGGGCGAAGGAACGTACCGCGTGCGGACCGCCGTGGTGGCGGTCCCCGGCCCGCGCGGCTGCGAGGGTTGCCCCGCGTTCCTCCTCCCCGGAACCACACCGCTCACGTGATCACGCACGATGCCGTGGGAGTGGGTGACTGAGCCGAACGGAACCCAACCCGGGGGCTCCGAAGGCCTCCGTGGCCACTCGTGCGCTCTCTCGGTGTCCGGTTCCCCGCCGTCCCCGTCCGTGACGCGGGCGGCCAGGAAACCGCGCCAACGACTGGCGGGCAGGCCCACCTTCAGTGCGCGGCCCATGAGCACCGCCATCGCGTACCCCGGCTCCGCTTCCAGAGCAACGTCGACCGCCGCGCGAGCCAGGTCGAGGTCTTCGTGCTGCCAGGCGGCCACGGCCAGCAGGGCGGCCGGTGCCGGGAGCAGGTGCTCCGGCAGGTGGCGGACCAGGCGGGACCAGAGCCGGACGTGGAGTTTCGCGGACTCCGGCGTGATGCGGGTCCACACCGCGTCCCGTACCCGGACGCGGGTCAGGTGGACGCCCAGCCGGGCGAGGACCGCCGGGTCGGTCACCCGTCGCAGTGCCTCCTCCGCCAGGGTCTCCAGCACCTCGGCGGTGCGGCCTTCCACGTGCCCGGCCCCCTCCTGCGGCGCCGCCTCCTCGGCGGCGACCGCGTCGGCCACCGCGGCCCTCGAAGGACCGGGTGCTGGCTCCAGCAGGAACCCGGTCCGCGTGGAGGGAGGCCGCCCTGCCGGCACCAGCCCGCGCACCACCGCTCCGGCCGGGACCGGGGACGCGTTCACGTCGAAGCGCCTTCCCTCGGCTGGGCAGCAGTCGGGGTCGTGGCACAGGTAGGACCAGTAGCGGTCGCCGTTCACCCGCAGGGCCTCCAGGACGAGGAGTCCCCGGGCGCGGGCCTCACTCAGGAGCGCGCGCACGTGGGGGGTGACCCGCGCCGAGTGACCGAAACCGGCCACCAGCAGTGCGCTGCCGTCCTCTGCGAGGGCGGCGTCCACGGCGGCCCGACCGCTGCGGTCCGGGGTGAGGACGTGGTCCAGGTGGTCGAGCCCGCCGTACAGGACCCCGAGAACGCTGTCCTGCCTGAGAACCAACGCGACCACCGCGTCGTCCAGGGGTTGGTTCACCAGGTAGGGCAGGGCGGCGAGCAGGTCCGTCGGGGAACGCAGTCGCAGGGGTGCGGGGGTGGAAGAGGAGGTGGGAGCGGGGTCGTCGGGTCCGGAGGAGGGGTCGTGCTGTTCACCGGGCATGCTTCAACGTTCGGTCACCGGGGGTGACGGCGCAACCGGTCGGCGCTGATCTGTGGACAACTGCCCCAGGCGCCTTCCCTTCCGCTGGTCAGCGGGTCAGGAAGGCTCTCCGGGGCTGTTGGCGGGGTCCGTGACCTGCCCCTCTCTGGGGCCGGGGATCTGCCCCGTCACCTCGGGTCGCCCGGCGGGCAGGCACACGCGGTCGCGGCCGGTCTCCTTCGCCCGGTAGAGCGCGAGGTCGGCCGCGGTCAGCAGTTCGACGAGGTCGTTGCCGTGGTCACCGGCGACGGCCACCCCGATGGAGATGGTGATGGAGACCTGGACGTCCTCCACCGCGATCTCCATCCGCCCCACCTGGGAGCGCAGCCGCTCGGCCGCCTGCCAGGCCTCGGTGGCGTCGGCCCCGGGCAGCAGGACGACGAACTCCTCGCCGCCGAACCGTCCGAGCAGGTCCGACTGGCGCAGCTGTTGGGCGATGGTCGTCGCGACGCCCAGCAGGACCTGATCACCGAAAAGGTGACCGTAACTGTCGTTCACCCGCTTGAAGTGGTCGATGTCCACGATGAGCACGGCCGCCCGGCCCCGCGTGGTGCGGGCCCGGTTGATCTCGGCGGCCGCCTCCTGTTCCCAGGTGGGGGCGTTGAGCAGGCCGGTCTTCGGGTCGGTCCGCGCGGCGGTCTGAAGCTGCTGGTAGACCAGGCTGCGCTGGAGCAGGAGAACCGGCGGAACCGCGATGACCAGGAGGAACATCGACAACTGGGCGAGGATCGCGACCGTCACCCCGACACATAACTCGGCGGAGTCCACCAGGAACGCCTCCCGGTCCCACATGGTCCGCACGCTGCCCGATCCGCCGCTGAGCCTGGTACCCAGGAACACCAGGAACGTGTTCATGACGGTGAAACCGGCGCAGCAGGCCAGGGCCAGGCTCACGCCGCTGAGCGAGAGCAGGGACTCGTGCGCGTTCGGGGAGCCGCTGATCCCGGCCAGCAGGCCGCCCTGCGCGCCGTGCCAGACCACCGAGGCGAGGAAGCCGGAGACGCCGATCGCGGCGGCGTTGAACACGCGACGGTGCGGCAGGGTGCGCCGGCTCCGGCGCTGGAGCAGGAGGTAGACGGGGACGGGGATGAGGAGCGAGTACACCGGGGGCAGGAGGAGCATCGCGGGGAACCACCAGGCTCCCAGGAGGTCGCGGGTGATCCCGGCGGGCAGGTCGATGCGGCGGATCGCCTCGACGCACACCACTGCGGAGATCACCAGGGCGAGCAGCAGTGAGAGGTCGGAAACGGTGGGAACCGTCTGCGCTGCCGCCACCCCGAACAGGAACAACGCGACGAAGACCAACAGGATCAGGTAGACGACCAGCCCCAGGGGCTGCTGGAAGATCGGCCAGGACCGGCGCTCCCCAAGGGGGGCGCCCTCGGTTGCCATCGGTTTCTCAGAGATGCTCACCGCTCCCTCCTCCCTCCCAGTGTCACCTTCTGTCTCCGGACCCCCGCACTCGACTCTGATGCGCCCACCGCCTCTCACGGTTCTCCCTTCGACGAACCGGACTCGCCCCGCGTTCCCTCACGGTGCCACTCGGTGACCGGGTGGGTGCCACGTCCTCCCTGGTAGGCGACTGGGGAGTACGCCCCTACCACTTTACATTACTTTGGGTAATAACTTAATCGCCGATTGTATGTGACCCGCAGGTTGAGGCTACCTTAGTGGTCACCCTGTGTTCCAGGGGGGTTGGTTAGCGTCACGATCTAGGGCATCCTGCCAGAGGGCATCGCCGGTTTCGGCCAGAAGCTGGCCGGTCCGTCTCTGTCGCTGTCTGTCCGCCGTGCCGACCGCCCGATGATCCAGCAGCACTCACTCGAATCGAAGGAGCATCACATGGCCAAGAAGGTCGTTCACTGGCTGTAAGTCCCCCTCATTGACACACGACGGGGACGGGCGGCCCATGCCGCCCGTCCCCGTTCTCGGAGGGCCGGTCGGGGTTCGCCCCGACCGGCCCTCCTTTGTCCAGCCGCCGCGGTCCGCGCCCCTTCCGGGGCCGACCGGCCCCGCGGGGCCGTGGCTCAGTCCTGGGTCCGCGCCACCTCGTAGGCGGCCCGGAAGGCCCGGTAGCGGGCGAGCTCCTCCTCCATCGGCGCCACGACCCGACGCCCGGCGATCTCCCGCACCCGCGTCTGAGCCGTGCGCTCCACCTCCTCGCGGCGCTGGACGGCGGCCACCTCCACGAGGTTCCCGCAGCCCACCCCGGTCAGCCAGCCCACCAACAGACCGGCCACGACCACGGCGCCCGCGTAGGCGACGAAGACGGGGTCGTCGAACATACGCAGCCCGGTGATGCCGCCGCCGAGCCAGCTCAGCAGGGACACCACGGCCCACGCGAACCCCGCCCCGGCCACCGCGAGCAGCACGTACTGCACGGTCCGGGCCATCCGCCACCACGACGGGCTGCGGTCGGGGTCACCGACCGCACCGGCGACCGCCTCACCGAGTTCGCCCGGCAGCTCGGAGACGCCACTGCGTGCGGCCGCGCGCATCCGGCGGCGCCACGGACCGGGCATCCCCTCGGACACCTCGTCGGCCGCCTCGCCCAGCGCGGTCTCGAGTTCGGCCTCGTGCGCGTCCACCGGCCCGCCCACGCCCGGCTCGTCCCGGCGCAGGAAGTCCAGCTGGACCGCGGCGAGCGGGTCCTTGCGCAGCTTGGCGGCGCGGCGGGCCACCGGCCAGCCGACCCTGCGCTTGCCCCGGCGCACGTCGTTGGTCTCGACGACGTCCGCGACGGCCGTGACCCCGGCCGCCTTGGCCAGCCCCTCCTGCACCTGGGACCGCACCTCGGCGGAGACCGTCGCGGGGACCTCGCCCTCGCCGTAGAACTCCTCGAAGGGGACGATCACCTGGTCCAGGTCCGCGACCAGGCGGTCGACCAGGGCCCGGCGCTCGACGACCGTCTCACCCAGGAACTCCCGCACCTCGCGGATGCCCTGGTCGGTGACAGTGGAGGTGGTGATCACCCTCGGGTGCACACCGGACTCCGTCTCCAGGAGCCGGCGCAGGTCGGTGAGGAGCTCCTCCAGCTCGTCCGGAGCGACCCGGTCCACCTGGTTGAGGACGGCGACAGTGACCGCACCGTGCCCGGCCATCTTGGCCAGGTAGCGGTGGTGGACGGCGGCGTCGGCGTACTTCTGCGGGTCGAGCACCCACACGAGCAGGTCCACCGAGCCGATGAGCCGGTCGGCCTCGGCGGTGTGCATGCTGCGGACCGAGTCGTGGTCGGGCAGGTCGAGCAGGACCAGTCCGGTGAGCTCGGAGTTGCTGGTGTCCAGGACCCCGGTGCGCGAGTGGCGGTAGCGCGTGGGCACGCCCAGCCAGCTCAGGAGCGCGTCCGCGCCCTCGTGGCCCCACACACAGGCGTGGGCCTTGGAGGTGGTGGGGCGGGTGACGCCAGTCTGGGAGAGTTCGAGACCGCACAGGGCGTTGAACAGCGACGACTTGCCGCTCCCGGTGCCTCCGGCCAGGGCCACGACGGTGTGGTCCCCGGACAGGCGCAGGCGGGCACCGGCGTGGTCCAGCAGCTGGCTGGCCTGGCCGAGGACCTTCTCGGGAAGGTCGCCCTGACCGAGCTCGGTCAGGGTGTTCAAGGCGTCCAGGCGCTCGATGAGCTCGGCGCGGCTGGTGGTGCTGGTGGGTTGCCAGTGGTCACCGCTGGTGGGCCGGTACTCCTCGTCGTCCTCCTCCGGGGCGGCGCCCCCGGCGCTGGACGTGGAACCGGACGCGGGTTCGGCTGCGACGGTGTCGCCACCGATCGCCCGGAAGGCCCCCGAGACCGCTGAGGGTCCGGGAACCCGGCGGGGCAGGGGTTCGGGGCCGTCGTCGGCCGCCTCCTCCCCCTGCGGAACGTCGGTGGACTCGTCGACGGTGGGCTTGGCCGAGGCCTCCGAGGCTGCCGCGCGGGCGGCGCCCTCGTCGTCGAGGAGGTCGAACCCGGCGTCGGCGGTGCCAGGGGTGGCGTTCTCGCCCGGTTCCCCTCGCTCCTCCTCGGCATCGTCGGCGACGCTCTCGTCCTCGGGTCCGGGAACCCAGGTGGCGGTGGCGGGCTGGGCCACACCGGGGGTCGGACGGGAGGTGTGCGGACGTCGCGTCCCCTCCTGCCCGTCGGGCTGGTCCGGCTCGTCCCGCTCACGTTCGTCCGGGTCGTGACCGTCGCGATCACTGCCGACCCGGTCGCGTCTGCCGCGCCCGCGCTCGCCCTGCCCGCCCTCGGCCCGGTCCCGTCCGTTCTCGCCACGGCTGCGCTCACCCTGGTCCTCGGGGCGCTCGGTCTCCGGGGTGATCACCGGGAAACTCCCCGTGTGGCGTCCGGCGATGCGGGTGTCGTCGGCCGCCTCGGTGAGGCTGCCGACCCAGCCCGCGAGTCCGTCCGGGTCGTCGTCCTGGTCCGCGTCGCCCTGACGGCGTCGCTGCGCGGTCCCGTTCGCCTCCGCCCCCTCGGCCACCTGGGCGGAGGAGCGCGCGTGGCGTCCGAACCTGCGCTGGCGGGCCCCGGCCGACTCGGCCGACTCGGGGCGCGAGTCGGTGGGCACGGTGCCGTCGTCGGCCCCGGTCCCCTCATCGTCCGCGCCCTCGTCGGGCACCGCCCTCTGGGTCGCGCCCTGAGCCGCCCCGGCGCCGGACGGGTCGGGGTAGCCGGTGATCCCGTCGTAGGCGGGTGGGTCGTAGGCGGAGTTCTCCTCCGCTGCCCGTTCCCGCTCCTCGGCGTGCTCGGGGTGCTCGGGCACCGGCATCGTGTAGCCGCGCCAGGGTCCGCTCTGGTAGCGAGCGGGTTCCTCGGCTCCGGCGGACCGGTCCGGGTCCGGCGACGACGTCGCGGGGACGTCGTTCCAGGGGCTCGCGGCGGAACCCCGTACGGCTGCGCCGCGCTCGTCCGAACCCCGCCCGGCGGGCTCGCGCTCCGCGCCCTCGGCTCGGTTCCGGTCCGGACCGGCATCACCCGCGTGCGCGGGGTTCCACTGAGTTGTCATCGTGCGATCTCAAGGTTGTACGTGGCCTGATAGAGCTGGACGGCGGTGTCGTCGGACGGGATGCCCGCCTTGGACAGGGCGTGGTCGAAGGGCACGCGCTCGTGGGAGAGCAGCCCGAGGACCCGCTGGCGCAGGTCCTCCCTCGCGGACCCGCCGATGCTGCGCAACGACTGGGCGCCGAACAGCCCCTTGAGCAGGCGCTGTGGGGACGGACCGGAGGTGTCGGCCACGTGGGCGCCGCCTCCGGAGTGGGATCGTTCGTAGCCGAGCAGGTCGATGATCATGACCAGCGCGACGACGTCGTGGTCGAAGGTGACGAACCGGGCCACCGACCGCTTGGTGGCGCCGTTGGCCGCGGTCATCTCCGCGATCCCGCGCTGCCACTCGGCGATCTCCTGGCGGACCTGTTTGGCGAGCATTCCCCTGCCGGGCTGGTCGAGGGCCTGGTCAGCCAGTTCGCCGCCGCCGGGGACGTCCCGCCACTGCTCCTCGATCCGGTCCCAGGCGCGGCCGTTGGCGGAGACCACCAGGGCCTCCAGGGAGTCGCGGACGGCGCGTTCCAGGGCGCTGACCCGCTGGCCCCGCTCGGCCTGTTCGGCGCGGCCCTTGCGGGACTTCTTGCCGCGCAGGCGCAGGCTCCTGGCGAGCTCTCCGCTGGCCGCGACCTCCTGCCACCGGGCGAGGAGGGAGCCCCGCAGCAGTGATCCGTTTCCCAGGGCGGTGTCGATCCGGTCGATCGCGCCGACGTAGGCGTCGTCGACGGAGGCGCCCAGAGAGCGCCCGGTCTCGATCTGTGCCTCGACCTGGCGGGCGAGCTCGGGGACACGGGTGCGGAAGCTGTCGATGACCCCGATGAAGGTGCGCCGGGACACCCGGTCGCGCTGCTCGGCCTCACCGGCCACGTCCGCCAGGTACTCGCGGATGTGGTCGGCGACGTTGGAGGTGAAGCGCTCGCCCTCGATCTGGTCGGTCTCGGGGATGGCGAAGCGGGCGGCGGCGCCCAGACCGTTGGCCTCCAGCATGGCGCCGAAGTGGTCCAGGAGCTGGCGGCGTCCCTTGCGGGGCACGCGGGAGAGCACGACGGCCAACGAGGTGTCGCGGTCCCGGGCCACCTGGAGGAACTCCCACACGCGGGCGTCCGCGTACCGGCCGGAGGTGGTGACGAACACCCACAGGTCGGCGGCGTCCAGGAACTTGGCGGCGAACTCGTGGTGGGCGGCGACGGCGGAGTCGACGTCGGGGGTGTCGAGCAGGGCCACACCCGGGGGCATGGCCTCGGTCGCGGCGAGCACCAGCATGCCGTCCTTGCCGGGCATGGCCAGACCCTGCTGACGCACGCGGGGCAGGGACGGGATGAAGGACGCCTCGCTGAACCAGTCGACGTCGGCCGGGTTGCAGGCCAGCACCGGGCTGTTGGTGGTGGGCCTGCGTACGCCGGTGGTGGTGACCTGCTCGCCGACCAGGCTGTTGACCAGGGTCGACTTCCCCGCGCCGGTGGAGCCGGCGACGGCGATGAGCAGGGGGATGTCGGGGCGGCGCACGCGGGGCAGCACGTAGTCGGAGAGCTGGGCCAGGACGTCGGCCTGGAGGGCCTGCCCGTCCTCGGCTCCGGCCAGTCCCTCGGCGAACTCCAGGTCCCGGATCTGCTTGCGCAGGGACTCCAGTACCTGTTCGAAGCGGTCGTCCTCGTTGGTGGGGGCGCGGTGCTTGGCGGGCCTCACGGGCACGGGGACGGTGGGTCCCCGGCGTTCGCTGTCGGGGACTCCGGCCAGCGGGGCGGATGCGGAGCCCGGTGCGGCGGGCTGGGCGGAGGCGGCGTCCGGTCCGGTTCCGAACCGGTCCGAGGCACCCTCGCCCGAGGCGTTCGGTGCGGCCGACGGCCGGGTCATGATCGGTATGCCCTCCTCATCGGTACTGGGAAATCCCCCGTCGGCGCGGCTCTCGCTCACCGTCGTGGGGGTCTCACTGGAGATCGCGCCCGGTTGCCAGTCGATCGGTCTCGAACTGGACTCCCGTGTGCAGTATGTCAAGATCCCGCGCAGTTTTGACCACTTCTCCGATGATCACCACGGCGGGGGGCCGCACTTGGGCTGATCGGACCGAGGCGGCGATGTCCGCCAGCGTACCCGTCACCGTTCGCTGACCCGGCAGCGTGGCCTCCTGGACCACGGCGACGGGTGTGTCCGGGGAGCGCCCGTGCTCGACGAGGGCGTCCGCGATGGCCTCGATGCGCTGCACCCCCATGAGGACGACCACCGTCCCACCCGCCCTGGCCAGCCCGGCCCAGTCCACAGTGGAGCGGGCGTCCTCGGGGGCGACGTGCGCGGAGACGATGTGCACGTCCTGGGCCACACCCCGATGGGTGGCGGGGATGCCGGCGCTCGCCGGTCCGGCGAGGGCGCTGGTCACACCGGGGACGGCGATCACGGGAACACCGGCGGCGGCGCAGGCGGCGGCCTCCTCACCGCCCCGGCCGAAGAGGAAGGGGTCACCGCCCTTGAGCCGGACCACGAACCTGCCTTCGCGGGCCCGCTCGACGAGGACGGAATTGATGTCGTCCTGTGTCATCGAACGCCCGTAGGGGATCTTGGAGGCGTCCACGATCTCGACCTCCGAGGGGAGGCGGTCCAGGAGCGGGGTCGGGGCGAGGCGGTCCACCACCACGACGTCGGCCTGGGAGAGCAACTGCTGGCCGCGCACCGTGATGAGCCCGGGATCGCCGGGGCCGCCGCCGCCGAGGGCGACGCCGCGCAGGCGCTCGCGACCGCGCCTGGCGTCCAGGGTGCCGTCGGCCAGGCCGTCGACGACCGCGTCGCGCAACCCGGCGGAGCGACGGGGGTCACCCGAGGCGACGACGCCCACGGTGACGCCGTTGGCGGAGCCGCTGGCCGGGGTCCAGGCGGAGGAGGAGTGGCGGTCGTCAGCGCGAACACACCAGATGCGGGACGCCTCGGCCTCCTCGGCGATCGCCGCGTTGGTCTCCGGGGAGTCGGTGGCAGCGTGCACCAGCCAGAAGGCCGGGGCGTCGGGGCCGCTGACGTCACCCGGCCCCCAGGGGCGGCGGAGCCAGGTGAGGCGCCCGGCGTCGGCGAGGTCCTCCAGCGCCGCTGACACCTCGGGGGCGAGGAGGGTGACGCGGGCACCGGCCTCCAGCAGGACGGGGACCCGGCGTTGGGCCACCCTCCCGCCTCCGACGACGAGGACGTCGCGGTCCCGCATGCGCAGGCCCAGGAGATAGGTCACGGATCGCACCCTTTCGGTCGTCCGCACCGGCCCCCGGCTCCGTCGACGGGGTGCGCGCGCGGACGGGCCCGGCGCGCCGCCAGCGATGTTCGGTGTTGGCTCCAAAGTAGCCTGCCAACGCGGCATCACGTGGAGGTAAAGGGGCGGGGGCGGACCGGCGTGACGCGTGCCGCATCGGGCCGCCCCAGCCCGCCCCAGGGTGTGTGGGCGGGCACGGCCTCTCGGGAGGCCCCGGAGTCCGGAAGACCCGACCGGCCTCGTGAGGGCCCCGTCGCGGCGGTCTCCGTGACCGCGAGGCACCGGCCCGGGCACGCGTCACGGGTCGCATGGCCCCACGGGTGCGCCATCCACGCCGACCGCCCCACGGCCACGGGCCCTGGCCCTGGCCCTGGCCCTGGCACTGGCACTGGCACTGGCACTGGCACTGGCACTGCTACGCGTAACAGGTCGGATGATCCCGACGGCAGGGGACCCCGCCCACCTCCTCGGTGGCGGGGTCCCCTGCCGTCGTCTTCCCGAGCCCGTGCGGGGGTCAGCACCCACGGGTGGCCCGCGCCCGGTCAGCGTTCACTGGCCGGTGGTCACACCAGCGGTGTCGAAGGTGGCGACGTTGCGCAGCGCGCGCACCGCACCCTGGAGCATCGGCAGCGCGAGCAGCGCCCCGGAGCCCTCACCCAGGCGCATCTCGAGATCGATCAGCGGCGTGAGGCCGAGGTGATCCAGGGCGATCGCGTGACCGGGTTCGGTGGAGCGGTGCCCGGCGAAGCAGGCGCTCAGGGAGTCCGGCGAGATCGCGGCGGCCGCGAGCGCGGCGGAACCGGCGATCACGCCGTCCAGGAGCACCGGCACCCGCAGCGCCGCCCCGCCCAGGACGAACCCGGCCAGTGCGGCGTGCTCCAGGCCGCCGAGCGCGGCGAGGGTTCCGATCGGGTCCGCCTCGTCCACGGGGTTGGCCTTCAGCGCCTGGCGCACGGCCTCCACCTTGCGCTCATAGGTGGCGTCGTCCGCGCCGGTCCCCCGGCCGGTCGCCGTGGCGGGGTCCGCTCCGGTGAACGCGCAGACCAGAGCGGCGGCCGGGGTCGTGTTGCCGATCCCCATGTCGCCGGTGACCAGGCAGCGGTTTCCCGCCGACACCAGGTCGCGGGCGATCTCGATGCCCGCCTCCAGTGCCTGGAGCGCCTGGTCCCGGGTCATCGCCGGGCCCTGGGTGAAGTCGGCGGTCCCCCGAGCGACCTTGCGCGGCAGCAGGCCGGTGCCGCCCGCCAGGTCCCCGACCACACCGACGTCCACGACGGTCACCTCGGCGCCCACCTGCTCGGCGAAGGCGTTGACCACGGCCCCGCCGTCCAGGAAGTTGCGCACCATCTGCGCGGTGACCTCCTGCGGCCAGGCGGTCACACCCTGGGCGTACACCCCGTGGTCACCGGCGAAGACCGCCACGGCCGCGGGCTCGGGCACCGGCGGCGGGCACTCCCCCGCCAGCCCGGCGAGCCGCACCGAGACGTCCTCCAGGACTCCGAGGGAACCGCGCGGCTTGGTCATACGGTCCTGTCGGTCCCTGGCCTCCTCCACGGCTCGGGCGTTGGGCGCTCCGATGGCGGTGATGGTCTCCTCCAGCAGGGTGGTCGGCTCCTGGCCGGGCAGACCTCGGCGCCCGTAGCGGTCGCGGTGCACGGCCCAGGACAGGGGGCGGCCCCTGGCCCAGCCGACGAGGCTGAGTTCGGGTTCGGTGGGGAAGTCCTCGACGTAGCCGACGCACAGGTACGCGACGAGTTCGAGGTGGGAGGGGAGTTCGAGGACGCTGGCAGCGTCGCGTTCGTCGGTGAAGGCGACCCAGCCGACGCCGAGCCCCTCCGCCCGGGCCGCCAGCCACAGGTTCTCCACGGCGAGCGCGGCCGAGTAGGAGGCGGGCTTGGAGTGCCGACCGGGGCTGTGCGGTCCGCGGCTGGGGTCGACGGTGACCGCGATGTTGATCGGGCTCTCCAGCACCGCCTCGACCTTCAGCCCGGAGAACGCCTGCGCTCGGGTGCCCGGCCGGGTGTGGCCCTGGGCGTCGCGCTGGGTCTGGGCGAGGTCGCGCACCCGGGCCCGGATCTCGGGGTCGTCGATGACCAGGAAGTCCCACGGCTGCGTGTGCCCCACACTGGGCGCCTGGTGGGCCGCCTCCAGGACTCGGGTGAGGATGTCGGTGGGGACCGGCTCGGGCAGGAACCCGGCACGGACGTCCCGGCGATCGCGGATGGCCCGGTAGACGGCGGCGCGCTCGGCGTCGTCGAAGGCGTGGCCCGCGTCGCTCCAGACGTCGTCACCGGGTGTTTCCGGGACTTCCCGGGCCCCCGCGGCGCTCTGCGCCTCGGCGTTGAGCGCCTCACGGGCCGCCTGGATGGCGGGGACCAGGGCCGGCGCCGGCGCCCCCTGTGGTTCCTCCGGTTCGGTCCGCTGGCGCGGACCCGGGTGCTGCGGTACCTCCAAGGGTGCCGCTGCTTCGTGTGCGTGCACGGTGTCGCTCTGCTTCGGGTCGGTGGCCGGACGGTTCTCGTCCGCTTGGCCGGGGTTCGTGGTGGGTTCTGGCAGCTCGGGCTCGGTCCGCGGGGACTCGGGGGTCGCGGGTTCGGTC